>JAIRZO010000014.1 GCA_031267195.1 Holosporaceae bacterium
GTTTTTCGTGAGGAACTAACTCCTCCGTCAAGTGTAGGTCGGAATACGATAAACGTAAAGAAAAGACTGCAATATGGACGCTCCCTCAATCCTGTGGTTTTTCGTGAGGAACTAACTCCTCCGTCGGCAAACCCTAAGGAAGTACCGTTGCCTAGAGATCTATCTGGTGTACGCAAGTTCTGTGTGGAACTGTGTAGCTTGAGCGCGTCCACGTACGATGAGCTACTGTTTCACAAACGCCCTAAGTGCGGCCCTTTGGTCTACCAGTTTTTGAATAAAAAAATAGATCTGCTGCATCTACTGAAGGATAAGCCGGCCTGCATAAGCGACGTGGGTTTCGCAGCGGATCTGCTGGATAGTCGTTATGCCTCTTGTCGCAAATACGACGTACTGATTAGAGCGTTTCTGGATGAACTGCCACAGGATTCTGAGGGGATTCCAGAAAAATACGCTCCCATCTACGTGGGCTTAACGGTTCTCGCTGACTTTTTGGATTTTTGTGTAAGGGATACCTCTGCTAAAATACGCTTCCAGAAGAAGTTGTTGAATTTGGCTCTGCACATTACTTCGGATCAGTCACAGCTTCGGGGACTGGTACAGTTGTCAAAGGAGTTGTACAATGCTTGTGTTCGTTCTCGTGGGAAAGAAGTGGATAAGTGCTGTACTCTGTTGAAAGATTTGTACAGGTGGGCAGAGGGCCGTTAATGGCTGGGCGCTCGGTTACAACAATCGCGAATACTTAGGGCTGTTGCGTATTAGAAAACTACAAGCCAGCGGTTGGGTTTGTCATCTATTTACGTGGACTATGATTGTGAAATTATGATAAGTTGTCATTTCTAGAATCATGGTCCTTTGATTACTGCTGGTCTGATAGTCCGATAAGTTTACTACATGCCACCGGAAAATGATCTGATCATGTTTACAATGACTGGACCCAGCATTACTATGAATAAACATGGCATTATACAAAACATTAGTGGTAACGTTAATAGGGTCGGGGCCTGGGCCGCTCGGGCTTCCGCCTCTAACATTCTTTTTTGCCTGGATTCAACGGCTAGTTCTCGCAAAGATACAGCAAGCGGTGAACCGTACTCTATGGATTGACTAAGCGTTTTAGATAATGTTTTTATCTGCAGAGAATCGGTTCTGTTCTCAAAATTTTCAAAAACCTGTCGGTGATCTGGTATCATTTCCAGCTCTATGGAAGTTAAACTCAGTTCATCCGCCATAATGGGGTTGGAGGTCCTCATTTCTCTTGCAATTCTTCTGATGGAACGATTCAAATCCAACCCCGATTCCGTACAAATAACCAAAAGGTCTATGAGATCTGGAACTCCGTTTTCTATGCTCGATTTTCGCTTTTCCGCAATATACTGCATATTAAGATTCGTGAGTCTATGTCCACCAATAATGGCTAATATTAATGATATTGGCATCATTGCGATAAATGGAATTCCAAAATCGTTTGAGGATAAGGTAAGAAAAACTATAAAGAAGATTGAAATTCCTGCTATGAATTTAGATCTCATAAATTCTTCGAGAGCGTTGCCATGGCGCAACCCCGCCTGCAACAACAGCTGCTGCATTTCCTCGATCAAAGCAGGATTCCAGCCGGCCAAATAGTTGAACACTATATTCTCGCCAAATACTGGTCCCTTCTGACTTAAGCCTATGCTTTCAGATTCTTCATCCTCTGAAATATAATTTTTCCTACCACTGGATGATGTTCTTCTGCGTAATTTGGATGCTATGATATATTCACTAATTATCCTAATGGAGAGTTTATAGGCATATGGTCTAATAAACAAAATAGTCAAAAATGCCACCGTATAGCAAAGTATGTCCATGGCAATATCAAGCATATTCCTACACCTTTATTTTTGTCGCTTTTATCATAAAAAATGTCCCGGCGGCAAATAGCGAAATAGCTATTTTTAATAAAGTTTGTCCGATCCCCGGCTCAACAAAGCCCTTAAGATGGCTCGGCATCAGAAAAGCCATAATCCCCGCAAATACGAATGGCAATGCGCTAAGAACTATGGCAGACATCCGGGCTTCCGCCGACATGGCCTTTAATTTTAATCCTAACTCCAGTCTTTTCCTAACTAAACCGGATAGATTGGATAAAATTTCACCTAATACTCCACCATTTTCAATTTGAAGAACCAATGCCACAACCAGAAATCGAAATTCTTCAATGTCAATTCTTTCGGCTGCCTCCACAAATACTTTTTCCGGCTCCACTCCAAGCTCCAGCTTTTGATTTATGGTTTGATACTCACCGGCTATGGGATCTTTAAATTCCATGCTCACCAATTTTACAATCCTGGCTATGTTCAGACCGGCCTTCACACCTCGAATCATCATGTCAATTGCATCCGGAAATTGCTGCAGGAACTGCATCTTTCTTTTTTCCGCTTGGGACGCAAGAAAATTAAAGGCAAGGTAAGCTCCAACAATAAAGCCAATCGGCCCCCCGGTTATGATATTTAGGAATTGAAAATAAATGATAAATGCTGCAAAAATACATCCACCAACGGAGCAGATTATCAGAAATGTTGATACTTTCATGTCCGTGATGCTGGCCCGCTTCATGATCATTTTAATTTTTGTGACATAATCTCCTCCGACATCTCCTCCGCCGAGATCATCGCTCATAGCCTCCAGCTTTGCAAATGTGGAGATATGCTCATTTGCCGCTTCGAGCAACATATCCTGCTGTTTGGCAATGGCATCAACTTTCCTTGCTAAGATTGCATCGTAATTCTCGATATACCGTTGCTTTGCCAGTAATTTGTAGATCAGAAAACAACTTACAAAAGCTACGATGAATGTTGTTATCATATCCATATTTACGACAAATAAACTATCCATATATTTCCTCTACACCGGAGTTTAGTTCTATTGCTTTGCTCATGATGGACAAGAGTTCCTTATCCAATCCATAGGTGATCGCTTTTTCCAAAAATGCCGGACAATCCGTTTCGGCCACGAATTTTCCAAAAACCTTATGATCGTCATTTTCTCCCATGGGAACAAACTTAAACAAATGCTGATATTCGATATCTCCCCTCTCGTTAATGCCTGTTACCTCGACAATTTCTGTAATTTTTCTGGAACCATCATGCAAACGTTCTGTTTGTACCACCATATTAACGGCGCCGGCTATTTGTGCCCGAACGATTTCGCTGGGAAGATCAAATCCCGACATGGCCACCATGTTTTC
>JAIRZO010000035.1 GCA_031267195.1 Holosporaceae bacterium
ATCGAACGGTATCTTAGGGTCTCAAACTTGAGCGATCCTGCATTTTACAAGGTTGATCCTACCACCGTCATTTTATTTTAGAGAGGTGATTTATGCAAAAGCAGGTTGTTGGCATTGATATTTCCAAGAAAATTCTTGATGTTTGTGCGATTTTTAGCGATCAGGTGAAGAGGAAAAAATTCATGAATACAGAAAAGTAGCTACAGTTTATATGATCGGAAATATCACCTGGTGTTTTGTACCAAATATAGACATCGAGTTCTAACAGGAATAATGGCAACAAGGGTAAGAGAATCAACGTGGGAAATATATCCAGCAATCCCTCCCCGTCGGGATTGTGAGTGGCGGATTAAGCCCGGAGCATGTATACTCATGTTGTCGTGAAAGATGGCAACACATGTACATGGTTGCAAGAGGTGTCCCGGGAGTATGTTTTCTAAACAGTCCCCCGGCCGAAACCGCAATCGAAGCTGTGCTAACGGAACCAGCAACACTGTTTAGCACACCAACATTCTAGTAGTTAGAAGATGCGCGAAAGGATATTTCGCAATTCCAGCACTTTAAATGTCAAAGGAGCACTCAAGCCGGCACCACAATTCGCGTCCAAGCAATGCCTCAGTGCTTCGAGAAGGCGATTCCTATGGCCTGCATAACAGCCCCCGCCGCCTGTAACATTTTCCTCCAACTTAAGCGCGATAATCCCCACGTCGCAGTTATAAATTTTGTACAGATTACAGATCTGTATGAACAGTTCACACAAATCCATCCCATGTCGTTTTAGCTGTTCTGCAGCTTTCCCAAAGGCTGGTGTACGCGCAGTAGGACTCAGCTTTTTTAAATAAGCAATGCACTTACCAAATGTGTCAGTGGAGGAAGTATCAACGCCGCTCACAGCAAGGAGAGTGGGAACAATTTCATCAAGTAGTGACTTAATCCTAGGCAATGAAGCTACAATTTTACTATCATACCTATGCACATTGTCAACACTGTTGAGTAAGCGAGCACGACCGACAAACCTATTCGCAGGTACGATTCTTGGTGGCGCAGTGTACGAGGAAGGGGCGCTGTCAGCGCTAGGCCGAATCAAACCACCCTGGCGCCGAACAACAGCAACCGGCCGACGTTCTTGTACAGTGATGTTAGGTCGACGTCCGGCCGGTCTTCTGATCAAACCTCCGATCCCTGGTTTCGAAGCGACAGAGCCCGAACCACCTGAGTATAAGCCTGTGCCAGGTATAGCAGAGGCCTGTCCGATACGGAACCTGGCACCATGTGGTCTGTACGGCGATCCTATGGTTATAGATGGAATGTCAGCCCCCAGAACAGTGTTTTTTTGCACAGAAGCTGGAGATAGACAATTCTCGCGTCCCGATAATGCAAATTGCTCCTGGGTCTTTGTAGGCTCCGGTTTGTACCCAAAGTCAGAATAATATGGATTGCAATTCCCGGTCGGTTCTACCACATTCTTAGATAATTGGACGTTAACTCTAGGATGGCCGAGATAGTCCAAGTAACTCATCCGTAAGCGATGTTTCTGCATATCAAGGTTATGCGAAGTACGTACAAGTCCAAACAGTTCATTCGATATACACAAAAAACAGGTTAAGCTGCTGCCCAATAAAAACAATTTGATGCGAGAATTTGTCTTTTTTCCTTTATTCATACGAGTGCTCCCTAATAATATTAAATTCTATAATGTCAGTTTAGTACAAAAAAATATCATTGTACAGCAGTTTGTATAAAAAAAACAAATGTTTTTTATGGGAAAATACATTGAATTGTAAACACAAACATTTTATTCAAAAAGAAATATAAGTTCCAGAAATTACGCGATCAATTTCATTTGAATCCTTAAAAAGGTTCAAAGAGGAAAAATTGTTGTGTTGCAGGATTTTTTTCACATCTGCATCTTGATCAATTCCTATTTCCAGAAAAATCCTCCCATTGGGACGAAGCATTTTTTTTGCAATGGATGCTATTTCTGCAAAAGATGTCATGCCATTCTGACCTCCATCAAGAGCCACTCGAGGATCATAATTTTTTACGTTTTTAGGTAAAAATTCAATTTCTGCTGATTTAATGTAGGGAGGATTCCCAACCAGCACATCAAAAGAATGAAAATGACTCTCATGCGCCGCGGCTTGTGTTTTCCCCAGATCATTCCAGTCTATGATAATGAACTCAGCTCGCTCAGCAATGCTGCTGGGAAACATCTTTCTGTTTCTTTTTGCTACAGCGATGGCCCCGGGGCATATGTCAATGCCGATGCCGGTGGCGTTTTCATATTCCTGCAGCAAGCTTAGTAGAATACAGCCGCTGCCGGTGCCCATGTCCAGGAAACGCAGCGGTAAATATGTGGCGAATTGTTTCAGCATCAGTTCGATTATTAGCTCCGTTTCAGGGCGTGGATCCAGCACATTTTCATCCACATAAAACGCGTGTTTCCAAAAAAAACGCTGGTGAATGATTTTCGAGACGGGCTCATCATTGATGTAGCGAGCAATCATGTCATTGAAAATTACAAGCTCATCGTGTGTTAAATATAAATCATCCGGAGAAAATAGTACTTGCTCGCGTGGGATATTCTTCAGGTTCGCAATCATGATTTGCAGATCCCGCAGGCACTGTTTTTTTTCGGGCTGTGTGAATTTTTCGTCACCATTAATAAATTTACGCGAAAAATCGCTGAAAGATACTTCTGGCGGCATGCTCATGATATTCATGTGATTACATTATCTGATCGAGATTTCTGGGGGGTGGCTCGCAAATTGCTATTCCTAGCATGGCGGGCTATGGCCAGCTCCAATAATTTATCCAGTAGTTTTTTATATGAAAGGCCGGAGGCTTCCCACAGTTTCGGATACATGCTGCTTTCGTCCGTAAATCCAGGAATGGTGTTGACTTCGTTAACAAATATTTGAAAATTATCAGTAACAAAGAAATCGATCCTGGCCATTCCTTCACAGCATAGTGTTTGAAAAACTTTAGCGGCTAACTTTCTGATTCTATCAGAAATATTTGATGGCAACTGTGCCGGAATAATCAGCTTAGCTCCATCCTCATCACAATACTTCGCCGCATAGGAATAAAAATCGCGCTTCACAACAATTTCTCCTGGCACAGATATTTCGGGATGTTCATTGCCCAGTACAGCGCATTCGATTTCTCGGCCATTTATAAATTCTTCTATCAATATTTTGTTATCATATAGAAACGCTTCATCAATGGCTGAAACAAAATCATCAAAAGATTTTACTTTACTTATGCCAATAGATGATCCAAGATTTGCTGGTTTTATAAATAGGATCTTACCTAGTTCTGAGCTCAATTTTTCATAATTAATAGTATCATGTTCGTGTCGATGGAATACAACATTTCTGGTGTTTGGAATTTTTTCTGCCGTCAACAGACGTTTGGCGACATCTTTGTCCATGGCAACGGCGGATCCCAGCACATCGGGTCCGACAAATGGTACATTAAAATAGCGAAATATTCCTTGAATACAACCATCTTCCCCGAATGGACCGTGTAAAATTGGAAATGCCAGGTCAATTTGCTGACATATATTCACTATGTTTTCAATGGTGCCATTCAGTTTCAGGGAACAATCGTCAAAAATAACTGGATTCACGCCTGCGGCATGGAATCGATTTTCTTGATCCAGGGCTATGGCTACAATTTCGTATTTATTGCGATCGAGGTTTTTTATGATACTCCGGGCGGAAATGATGGAAATTTCATGTTCTGCTGATTTCCCTCCAAAAAAGATGCCAACCCGAAGTTTCTTCCCCATAATTATTTCCTTCTTGATACATAAAAATTACAATGATTTTGTTGATAATCAACACCTGCGGAATTTTTCATTGATCCACATTCTATAATGATGTAGATTGACTATCAATGGGTGGCACTGATGCGGTGTTTTAAAAAGAAGTAATGCTGGTGGTCGTGAAATTCGTATAGAATGGTTGCATCATTTATTCAAAATTATCTTTTTTATGAATTCTACGATGGATTGCGGTGAGTGACTCATGCCGAAGAAGGAACGCCGGGTAATAGACAGTTCTTACAGAAGTATACTGTCAATAACAATTCCCATGCTGCTGACAATGCTTTCGACCAATCTGATGTTCATGGTTGATCGTTTTATGTTGGCCGGCTATTCCATCAGTGCCATGAATGCGTCGGCCATATCCGGCAATTTTGTGTACATATTCACCTATATGCTGATAGGAATAGCATCTTCGGCGGAAATTTATGTGGGCCAGTACAATGGTGCAGGGCAGTATGATCGACTGGCTGTCCCTGTGTGGCAGATGTTCTACATGTCGCTGTTGTCTGTGTTTTTTTTGATTCCTCTGGGTTATTTTTCTGACTACGTGCACACACTTCCCAGCTATTGCCTGGAGGAAGGCATAGCCTACCAGAGGCCTTTGCTATACTTTGGCTTTTTACCCAGTACAATAGCTGCAATTTCTGCGTTTTTCATTGGTCAAGGTAGAAGTAAAATTGTAACAGCTGTGGTTTTGTTTGGAACATTGCTAAATATTCTGCTAGATTATTTGCTCATCTACGGCTGTGGTCATATTATTCCTCGCATGGGGTGCTTTGGAGCCGCGTTCGCAACAATTATTACTGAATTGGTGCAGATTGTAATTCTATTAACGGTATTTTTCAGCAAAAATAACCGAATTACCTATGATACCTGGGAAAATCGAAAATTTAATGGAGAAATTTTTTCAAAATGCCTAAAGGTTGGCGCTCCCATTTCTGCCGGACATGTGGTTGCATTTATATCCTGGCACATTGTGCAAGTTGTTGTTAGTCATGTGTCCGCAGAGCAGGCTACCATCTATAACATTGGACTAAACATCTATGTGTTTTTTCTATTTGTGGGGGAGGGGTTGAACAGGTCAATTGCCGCCATTACCGCCAATATGATCGGACAGAAAGATTTAAAATCTATAATGGAAACATATAAATTTTTTATTTTCATTTCCCTTGTTATGAGCGGAATAGTTTCCATTCCACTCATAGTTTTTCCGGATATGATTCTTAATCATATAACTTTATGGAAAAACGAGCTTGCATATTTATATGACGAATTGAAATATATGTTATATTTTGTTGTGGGGGACAGTACTTTGGAAACAACAATGCTGGTGATTTGGGGAGTTCTTACAGCAGGTGGAGATACAAAATATCCGGCAATTGTGAGCCAACTTTTCTACTGGACTTTAGTCCTGGTGCCGACGTTTATTTTCAATGAATTAAACAAACTCACCGGCGTTACTATTTATGAATTCACTATGGTTTGGCTAATAATTTGTTTGGTGTTATTTCGAAGGAGATTTCTCAGTTTGAAGTGGTATAATAGGATCGTGTAGTATGGATTGGCACGACTTGAATGTTTGATCAAGTTCGAATTATTATAATGCCCATGCTGGGGTAGTAGTTGTTTTTATGGTGGAGGTTAATATGAAATTTTCTTTTTCTGGTCGTCATATGGAAATTGGAGAAACTCTCACCAACAAAGCCAAACAAGATTGTATCGAGCTTGCTCAAAAATATGCTAAGGAATTTATTGATGTGAACATAGTCATGAAGAAGGATAATCACATTTTTACCAGCAACATGGATGTGAAAACAAAATCAAAAGACGCCTACCATGCATCCAATAGCGCAAATGATCCACGGATAAGTTTTGATGGTGTTTTACAGAAGATTGAGCAGCAAATTGCCAAACGAAAATGCAGCCACTGTTCAAATCATGCACGAAAGATGGAAATGATCGAGTTGGACAATTCATTTATTAATGAATCCGTGACAAAGGATGGGACAGCGGGAGATAATCCAATTATAGCTGAAATATTAGATGACTTGCCGTTGTTGAGCGTCAGCGATGCTGCCAGCTGTCTCAATCACAAAATTCGCGTTTTGGTCTTTAAAAATGTAACTACCGAAGCAGTTAATGTGGTCTATGTGAGAGATGACCAGAATATTGGTTGGATAGATTACAAAATGAAAAAAGTAATGACATAAAAATTACCGTAATATCAATTGTGTTATGCTGGTGGCCAATATGATCCCTGAGTTGCTGAGCCTGTTGACTTTGATGGTTTGTTTTC
>JAIRZO010000051.1 GCA_031267195.1 Holosporaceae bacterium
TGGCCATCATAAATCATCCATATATTATTGATGAGATTGTTGAAAATTTTGCCCAAATGAATTTTTCACTACCTCATTTAAAAATGTTGCAGGAAAAAATAATGGAATACTATGAGAAATATCTTACCATTGGTGATCGCAAAGCGTATCTCGATCACATGTTTCCTTTACAGAAGGACGTTGATGATTTTTCTGACAATGCAGAGATGCACGCTAAATTTATCGGAAAAAGTTCTTCCGATAAGAAGGTTATTGATGGCTGGCGTGAACTGTACAAAAAATATTCGACGAATCCCATGATGATCAAGGATTTACAAAATGCGGCAATTAAGCTAGGATCTACCTTCTCTGACAACGATTGGCTAAGATTAAGAGCATTGAAAAAAGAATTTTTATCCACCATAAATTGTGCTGAGCTCAAACAGGAGAAATGATGGCTACTCAACAAGTTACAACAAAATTACCGAATTTTTTGGATGCAAAACCAGAAACAAAGAAAGAGAATATTTCTGCGGAAGAGAATTATGAGGCGGATTTAAAACGGTTGCTGATGGTCGGTAAGGAGCGAGGGTATATAACCTACGATGAACTGAATGACGTACTGCCAAAAGAGAAATTTTCATCGGAGCAAATCGAAATTGCAATTTCCAGCATAACTGATATTGGGCTGCAGCTGTTGGAAGCAGAAGATCTAGATGCTATGTCCGAAGAAAATGAATCTGTTGTGACATCTTTTGACGCAGTCAGTGGAGATCACTCGTCGGATTTTATGCGCACCGATGATCCAGTCCGCATGTATCTGCGGGAAATGGGCAATGTGGAGCTGCTATCTCGAGATGGCGAAATCGAATTAGCAAAAAAAATAGAGCAGGGATTCGTGGAAGTATTAAAAGGATTATGTTCTAGTCCAATGACTTTCAAAAAATTCGATCAGTGGATGTTAAATCTGCAAAATAAAAAAGTGATGCTTCGGGATATTATTCAGATGGATTCTGGGTCTTCGGATAAGGAATCAATGGATGATGATTTATCGAAGGATGAAGACATAGATGATGATATATCGGATCTGGATGCCGATGCCGGAACGGGAGGAATGGATAAGTTCGATGTACCGACTCCCGACGAAGAAACTCTGCTACCGGTTGTGCTTTCACTGTTCGAGAAAGCTATAGATATCAATGGGGAAATACAGGCTCTAACTGCCTCAAATGAAAAGGGAAAAAAGGACCTATTGGAGGAATTGATTACCACCGTACAGGAACTTAAACTCAACCAAAAAGCCATAAATGAACTCTGCGAGGAGTTATATGTACTGAATAGAAAATTGATCAAAAGCGAATCTTTCCTATTGAGATGCGCCCAAGAATGCAAAATTAGTCGAGATAGGTTCCTCAAGAATTATTATGGTAATGAAACTTGTCCCGATTGGGGAGTTAGTTTGGTAAAATTTTCTAATTGGAAGATTTTTTTCAGCGAGCATTCCCTTTCCGTTAAAAAGAATCAAGATTTGGCCATTTCAATTGAGAAAATTGTTGCTCTGCCCATCCGGGTTTTTCGGAAAACCGTTGCCTGCATTCAAAAAGGAGAACGCGAAGCTAATCGTGCGAAGAAGGGCATGATAGAAGCGAATTTGCGATTGGTAATTTCCATCGCGAAAAAGTATACAAATCGCGGATTGCAGTTCCTTGATCTCATTCAAGAAGGAAATATAGGATTAATGAAAGCCGTTGATAAATTCGAGTACCGCAGGGGCTATAAATTTTCCACCTACGCCACCTGGTGGATTCGGCAGGCAATTACTAGATCCATCGCTGACCAAGCTAGAACCATTCGAATTCCCGTTCATATGATAGAAACCATCAATAAAATCATTCGATCTTCCCGTCAAGTGCTGAACGAAATTGGTCGTGAACCAACACCGGAAGAAATCGCCAACAGGCTGCATATGCCGGTGGATAAAGTGAGAAAAGTTCTGAAAATTGCTAAAGAACCTGTTAGTCTTGAATCCCAGATAGGAGATGAAGAGGATTCGCATTTAGGAGATTTCATTGAGGATAAAAATATTGCTCTGCCGGTGGAACATGCCGTTAGCTCCAATCTGCGGGAAACGACAACGTTGGTGCTGGCTAGCCTAACTCCCCGGGAGGAGCGTGTGCTCAGAATGCGCTTCGGTATAGGCATGAATACTGATCACACTTTGGAAGAAGTCGGTCAACAATTTTCGGTTACAAGGGAACGAATTCGACAAATCGAAGCTAAAGCACTGCGCAAATTAAAGCATCCGAGCAGATCTAGAAAATTGAAGAGTTTTTTGGAATCTTGATCACCTGAGAAAATCAGATCATGAAATTTTTGGATAGGGCGAAAATTTTTTTGAAAGCTGGGAATGGAGGTGATGGGTGCATCAGCTTCAGGCGTGAAAAATTCGTGGAATTTGGCGGTCCAGATGGTGGTGACGGCGGTAATGGCGGCGATATAATCGTCATGGGAACGCAGCATCTTAATACCCTTATCGATTACAGATATCAACAGCATTTTCGTGCAAAAAGCGGGAAAAATGGCAGCGGCAGCAACAGATATGGAGCTGCTGGTGACGATTTGATTATAACGGTTCCGGTAGGTACAGAATTGCAGGACGAAAGCAGTGAGCGCATAATCGCGGATATCTTGGAAGAGGGGCAAAGGGTAGTCATAGCGAAAGGTGGTCATGGAGGGCGAGGCAATAGCAAGTTTAAATCATCGGTGAATCAAGCTCCGAGACGCGCCGAAAAAGGTACGACCGGAGAAGAAATGTGGATCTGGTTGCAGCTAAAGTTAATAGCAGATGTCGGACTTGTGGGACTCCCCAATGCGGGTAAGTCAACATTTTTATCCGGGACTACAAAGGCAAGACCAAAAATTGCAGATTATCCATTTACAACAATAATTCCGCAATTGGGAGTTGTGCGAATCGATGGAGCAGAATTCGTTCTGGCGGATATTCCTGGACTGATTGCCGGAGCCCATTCCGGTCGCGGTCTTGGGGACAAATTCCTTGCTCATATTGAACGCTGCCGGGTGCTAATCCATTTGCTGGACATAACCCAGGACGATATTTGTCATGCCTATGAAACAATCCGCAATGAAATATTTCTTTATAATCCTCAGCTAGAAACCAAGCCAGAAATTATAGTCTTTAATAAGACCGATGCCTGTGATGCCGCAAGTGCCAAAGCCATTCAGCAGCAATTTGAGACAAAATATCTCAAAAAAACCTATGCTATTTCAGCAGTCAATGCCAATCCTAATGTTCCCATGACAAAATTGCTAAGAAAAATTGTGGAACTTCTGAGAAACGATGTAGATTTCTCCAAACGCGCCGAAATTTGTTGAAAATGGTGAGTAGTTGTAGTGGGAAAATACAGTATAATTTCAGAGAAAGTACACGAGTTTCGCGATAACTCTTTTTTTTCATGTTATATCCCCCCCAATGGCAAAATGTGCTTCACAAGTTTCCACCGATGCGACATTTTATCAAAAT
>JAIRZO010000001.1 GCA_031267195.1 Holosporaceae bacterium
CCCTGGTGGGAATGGTGGACGGAGACTTTGGGCTGCACGTGGCAGATTTTCGGTCATCTGAAAAGGCCTATCAGCTGATTAATCAGGTGGCAGGTAGAGCAGGGCGCGCTGACAAGCCAGGGAAAATACTGATACAGACATTTAATGCTAATCATTCTGTATATGAGGCCATTAGATCCGGCGATATGAAAAAATTTTTGGATTTAGAAATAATTTCTAGGCAGGAAAATGATTTGCCTCCATTCTCTCGATTTGCTGCGGCAATTGTTTCGGGAACAAATGCTAAATTGACTGAAGAAACAGCAAAAAAAATTGCAAAAATTCCTCCCAAGACGATGAAATTATTCGGTCCGGCTCCGGCTCCCATGTTTAGATTACGAGGACGAACCCGGTGGCGTATACTGCTCAGCAGTCAAAAACAAATCAACCTCAGTGAACTGATTAGGCAGTGGACACTAAAACAAACGATACCAAAAAACATTAAAATACAAATAGATATAGATCCAATTAATTTTTCATAGAATTAACTTATTATAAATATAACTGCGCTAAGCTAGAGGCAAAGTACCTGATGAATATGAATTGATTCTAGGAAATTGTTATGGTCGAGAGCATACAGCATGTGTTAGATCGAATTCGTACCCCCCGGGTTCACATCACCTATGATGTTGAAATTGGTGGTGCATTCGTAATGAAGGAGCTGCCATTTGTTATCGGCATCATGGCTGATCTGGCTGGTATGCAGGAAAATCCTCTGCCGACAATGAAATTTAGAAAATTCACAGAAATCGATCGAGATAATTTTTCTGAATTTATGGTATCAACCAATCCAAGGGTTGCTATACAAGTAAAAAACACTCTTGGTGGAGATGCTGAAAATTTAAACGCCGAATTGTTTTTTAAACATATGGAGGATTTCAATCCCACCAGCATTGCAAAACAAATACCAAAACTGAAAAAGATGTATGATGCCCGCGTTAGGCTGAATGATTTGGTGGCAAAACTGGAGGGAAACGATCCCCTCAACGATTATATAGGGGAAATTGCCAGCGATATCGAACTAAAAACGGTATTAAAAAAACAAATCGATGCCATTCTTAAGGCCAACAAGCAGAGCATAACATCTGATTTTAGTACCACCACCGGATCCGTGGATGGCAGCGATTATCAAATGACCGATGGTGCTGCGAAGGATGATGAAGATGGCAAGGATAAAGATAAAGCGGCCGACGCCTCGACTGCCGGAGATGCTTCCTCAGGTGAAGCAAAATCCGAAGATGCTGCCACAGATGCTGCCACTGGTACAGAGGGCGATGCGGCAGCCGATGATTCTGCTCCGAAGGAAAGAGAAATTCTGAAGGAGATATTCATAAATGGGAAACTCGCTCGGGAACCATCAGCGGAAGTGGGTGCCTGCGCTATTCTACTGGAACTGTTGCTGCGGATTGAAATGGATAAGATTACTTCCGTTAAAAATGCCCTCGTTTTCGTAGAAAAGCATATTTACCAAATTGATTCTGCGCTAAACGAACAAATTGACAAAATTATTCATCATCCCGCATTTCAGGAAATGGAAGGTACCTGGAGGGCTCTGTACTATTTAGTAATGAATACCGAAACCAGTACCCAATTGAAACTGAGAGTGATGCATGTAACCAAAAAAGAGCTGCTGGATGATCTGGAAAATGCAATAGAATTCGACCAAAGTGCGCTCTTTAAAAAAGTTTATGAGGAAGAGTATGGAACCTTCGGTGGACATCCCTATTCATGTCTGGTGGGAGGGTATGAATTTACGCGTCATCCGCAGGACATTGAATTGCTGGAGAAAATTTCCAATGTTGCGGCTGCCGCACATGCTCCATTCATCACTGCAGCTCACCCACGCATGTTTGACATCAACAACTTTTCTCTTTTAGGAGGACCACGGGATCTGGCAAAGATTTTCGAAAGTACCGAGATGATCAAATGGAGATCATTCCGGGATAGCGAAGATTCCAGGTATGTCGCACTGGTTTTGCCGCGGGTACTCATGCGCCTTCCTTACGGAAGCAATACTTTGCCCGTTGATGGCATGCAGTACGAAGAAAACATCGACGGGGAAGATAATTCTTGTTTCTGCTGGGGAAGTGCGGCCTTTATTTTCGCCCAGCGCATCGGCCATGCCATCTCCTTATACAAATGGCCGGCTGCCATACGAGGAGTGGAGGGCGGTGGATTGGTAGAAGGGCTGCCAGCCTATACCTTTAAAACCACTGACGGTGACATCGCATTGAAATGCCCGACGGAAATAGCTATTACAGATCGGCGCGAGAAGGAACTGAGCGATCTAGGGTTTCTCGCCATATGCCATAGCAAGGGCACGGACTTTGCTGCATTTTTTGGAGGGCAAACTACTCAAAAACCAAAGCTATACAATCTTGACATTGCCAATGCCAATGCGTCTTTGAGCACGAAATTGCCATATCTGTTAGCTGCTTCGAGATTTGCTCACTATATAAAAGCGATTATGCGGGATAAGGTTGGAGCTTTCCTTTCCAAGCAGGACGTTTCGATGTATTTAAACAATTGGATTGCCAATTATGTGCTGCTAAATGAAACTGCCAGCCAGGAGCTAAAATCAAAGTATCCTTTGCGAGAGGCTCGAATAGACGTGTACGAAATTCCCGGCAAGCCCGGCTGCTATAAGGCCACGGTTTTTTTGAGACCGCATTTCCAGCTGGAAGAGCTGACGGCATCCATTCGTCTAGTAGCGGAATTGCCTCCGCCGGCCCAGTAAACGGTTGCGGATGTTTTTTATTTAATTCCGCTGCCAATAGATCTTCGCTGGTGGATTTACCCTTGTCTTCGGAACAGGTTGTTGGGTTGTGGTGGTTGAAGTTCTTTCGAAACGCAGAACAGTGGCTGACAAATAGATACTCTGCCCATCGAAAAGCGTCGTTTCGAGAGAACTAACTATGTTCGTTAATTGTGTTTTGCAATTTTTCGAGCCTCAAGCCCGAGAGGCTCCAGCAGGCGCAAACCTATAAACGAACACGGTTACTCTGTTGGATCGTTTAAAACGCCGAAAGGCAGGTGGGAAATTGGGATTGTTTGTGAACCAGACTTTTCGATGGTTTTTTAGGAGTAATACCAAGTCTAATTTTGAGTATCCAAGCGATGTTGTTGATTTACAAGCCGTATAGGCTTCATTTTGGATAATTTGAATGAGATTTTGCATAACACAACGCTGGATCGCCGTATACATGCCCATGCATGAGATTCTGACAACAGACTTGATGGTAAAAACTTCTGAAAAGAAAAATTGCAAATGGTCTCTTATAAGCTGAAGAGTAACAGTAGAGGAAAGGTAAGATGGAAAATAGTGCAGTAATAAGTAGTCTGATGGACAAACAGACATCATTGGATAATGGTACCCAGAAACGGGCCGGAGCACAAACTCCGCAATATATGATAAAATGTAAGGAGTTTTTCTCCTGTGATGTGGAGGGTTGTGAGAACGAATGTGCTCCTTGCTATGGCGTTCAGCATGGAGCTTCGCGATTAATTACCTACAACAGCTCCGGACAATTATCGGGGGATGGTCAAATACTTATAAATGACACCATGGTTTGCATGAAGTATGGAGATTGGGGACCCATAATTTATCAATTTATGGTGGAAGGAAAAACTTTAGAAAATCTTAGCATATGGCGATACATCAGTGTGGAAGGCACAAAAAAATGCATTCAGGAACTGAATTACAAACAGTGTCAGATAAAAACATATAGGCAATATCTTGAGGGAGAGGGTAATGAATATATCGTGTTCTCCTTCGGGTATGTGTCGGTGGAGGATGCCTGTATCGTCTATGATCATACTGGCGGGAATACAGGAAAAGTTGCCACCATCTTCAACATAGGCACACTGAAGGTCGAAGCTAAGTAGGCAATGTTTACAAACCACCCAATATTTTGTTGAAATTTGGGTGTTTTTTATACAGCTTGATGTATACTCATTCAAGATGAGACTCCGGACTTGGAAGGCTGTAATTGCCGTGAATTTTCGCCTTCGGAATCCAGCTTCTTATCGTGAATGGGTATAATCCAGTATTCGTGTTCTGCGATTGTTCACCCATGGGTTGAAATTAATAACAACGCGAATAATGGATTAGATTGCTCATATTTCAGTCCATTTCAACAAATCAGATGATTTTTGCATTTTCAGCTATAGAACAAATCTGGATGAACCTCCGAAACAAACGTTAAAGTTCCAAGCGATTACACCAGTCTATAGTTATTGTGAGCTAGTTTGTTAAAAACTTCAGCATACTAAAATTTTAACATTATAATCCATTATTCGCGTTAACAGGAATAAATATTAACTTCAAACAGCTCCGGCATGTTCCGAAACTTGTCTGATTTGCTTACATAACAATAATCCATAACAATTGACAATAATGCAATAGAGAAACGCTCCAGCATATCCCCATCCTTCGCAGAGCAATCCACATACGCCGGTACCGATGAGGTAGGCAGCGCCCATGGTGCAGTGGAATATGCCAAAAGCTGTGGCGCGCAAATCATTTCCAACATTGCTACTGATAATGGAAAGAAATAGCGTTTGAATAACGGCCTGCTGTCCGCTGGAGAAAAAAATACCAACGAAAAGTGTGTAGATATTGTCGCATAACATCATGGATATATGTGCAACAATGCTGATGACTAACGATATGCCTATGATATGTGTTTTGTTGGTTTTGTCAGCCCAGATGCCCATGGGATAGGCAAAAATGATCTGCCCAACTCCCACAAATAGAGTCGTCAATGCCGCAAAGTTATTGAATGTAATATCACTCGCCCTCAATACCAAAAGCGACTCTCCAAAAAATCCCATTCGACAGATACCAGCACTAATTAGCAGGATAAAAAAATCACGATTAAAGTGACGGAGTGATGTCAAAAAAACGCCAATCCTTTGTCGCGGATTTTTTTGGTTATTCATCTGCAGAGTAGTTTTTGTTGTTGATTTATCCGGCCTAATTGCCGTCACTGCCAGAAGAGATAACAGAGCCGGAACCGTGGAGCATAGGAAGAGCATGCGATAATTTTCACCGGAAAAATACATGATGGCGACCGCCAGCATGACTCCAACTATAGAACCGATGGTTTTGAGAGATTTCACGAATCCAAATGCAGTGCTGTACTGATTTTTTGCGCTACACTCAGCCGTTAACGCATCTCGGGGACATATCTGCATACCGGTTCCAAATCTATCGACAAAAGCAGCACACATGATTTCACCGACGCCGTTCAGCAGTACAAAAAATGGTTTAATCAGCAAAACAACAGCACATCCGGAAAGTATCCATATTTTTCGCGTAAAAAAATAGTCACTAATCAAGCCAAATAACACCCGCACCAGGTAGGATAAAAACTCGACACAGCCCTCTATGAGGGAAATCTGTATTAGAGAAGCATGCAGTTCAAATTTTAAGTATAGCGCCAAATGCGAATAGAGCATACGAGTAGACATGCCAAGAAACAACATGCTAACGGCAATGACGATTAAGTTGTTTTTCTCAAAAAATCTAGACATAGCGTGGCATGGTACCACGGAAATATGCTGGAGGCGGATTTTTTTTACATGGATACAAAATATGACATTTTTCCATTAGATTTCTTCGAAATCTAGATATTTCTGGAATTTTTGGAAGCTTGCAAAGCGCAAAACTGCAGTGCATATGCGGTCCATGAGAATCCGAGCATCGGAGTAATGCAAAAACTGCCGGAAAAGCGAATAGAGTTTTCACAAAAGCCATTTCTGCTATTTTTGACATCCGACAGCCAACGCATCTGCTCTGGTTATTTTCACTTTTGCAAAAACTCTAATGTTTCGAAAGAAATCTATTGAAACGCAGATGGTGCGCCCGAGAGGATTCGAACCTCCGACCTTCTCCTCCGGAGGGAGACGCTCTATCCAGCTGAGCTACGAGCACAAAAAAATCATGTTTATCAACAAACATTTATTTTAATTTCTTTCCCAGCGGCTCTCCACCGAGAATGTGCACATGAAAATGCTCCACCTCTTGTCCAGCATCAAGACCCGAATTCATCAGCAGCCGGTAGCCGGAATCTTTAACCCCGAGCATATTTGCTACGTGTGACACAGCGTGAAAGAATGATTTCACCTCATCTGCAGATGCTTGCTTCACAAAATCAGCGAAATTTATATAGAGCCCACGAGTAATCACCAGTACATGAATCCGACAGCAGCGATGTATATCATGGAAAGCTACGGCAATGGCATCTTCGTATACTTTTTCGCAGGGAATCTGCCCGTTCAAAATTTTATAGAACACATTATCTCTGTTGTACATAGAGCCCCCCCAAATTCCATACACACATACCGGCAAT
>JAIRZO010000021.1 GCA_031267195.1 Holosporaceae bacterium
ATGCTTTGTCTCGATGGTCATGAACCGGCCCGCACCATCGACGATGCGGAGATTATTATATTCAATACCTGCAGCATACGGGGAAAAGCGGATGAAAAATTATTCTCCGATCTTGGACATGCCAAGTCCCGTAAATTCGCCGCTCACCAAGATGGTAGAAAATTTTTGATCATCGTAACTGGATGCGTGGCGCAGGCCTATGCTGAGGAATTCCGTCAGCGCACTCCATATGTGGATGTTGTGCTGGGACCGCAGGAAATCCATAACATTTGCAATTGCATACGCAACGCAATGGCAAATTCCATTATTGACGGATATACATCCGGTGGTGGTACAATTGTGCAAACGAAGCTGAGTGCTAGCGATAAATTTGCTCATTTCCCTGACAGCTTTTTTCATCGAGGAATTTCGGAATTTTTAACAATTCAGGAAGGCTGCAACAATTTTTGCAGCTACTGCTGTGTACCCCACACGCGGGGGCGCGAATATTCGCGAGATGTGGAGGATGTGCTGACAGAAGCGCGTCGGCTAACAGCTTTGGGAACAAAGGAAATAGTGTTGCTCGGGCAAAATGTTAATTCCTACGCTGGATTGGGACCGGATTCAAAAACCTGGAATTTACCTCGATTGATATATACCATGGCAGAATTGGATGGCCTCGTTAGGATACGCTACATCACATCAAATCCAAAAGATATTACGACAGAATTAGCGCGAGTCCATCGGGAAGTGTCTATTCTAGCTCCATCGTTACATCTGCCAGCCCAGTCCGGTTCGAATCGCATTTTGGAAAGAATGAATCGCCGCTATTCGGTGGATGACTATTATCGCTGCGTTGATATGTTAATGGAAAATCGTTCAGATATAGCGCTTACATCAGATTTTATCGTTGGATTTCCCGGAGAAACCGATGACGATTTCGAAAAAACAGTACAATTTGTCGAAAAAATCAAATTCTCCAACGCCTATTCCTTCAAATATAGTCCACGACCCAACACCGCTGCCGCAAAAATGGATGACCAAATTTCGGAGACAATAAAATCGAACCGATTGAAAATATTGCAGAACTTATTGCTGGAACAGCAGCAGCAATTCAACAGAAATTCCATTGAAAAAATTGTTCAGGTTTTGTTCGTGAAAAATGGTAAGCATAAAAATCAATTGGTTGGCCGTAATGAGTATTCACAGACTGTATCTGTATGTGGTATTCATATATGTATTGGGGATCTTTGCAAGGTGAAAATTGTGGGAATCGCACCACATAGTGTAATAGGTATGGTAGTGGAATGAATTTAGAGATTTCAGTTGAATATGCTTTATGGGACAGTAGACCAATCGATGTAAGATCGCTGACGTCTCGCTGTGTAACGGCGATATTTGCGGAGCTAAATCTAAATCATTACAACGTTGAAATATGTTTTTTATTTACAGATGACGAAGAGATTCGCATGCTTAATAAAACGTACCGCGGAATTGATAAACCCACCAATGTATTGTCATTTCCATCAAATGCTAAGGTGGAAACAATTCACGACGATATTAATATTTTTTCCAAATATTTCGCTGACAACTATGAGAGTGAAGAGGATGACTGCTGCTGCAACATTTGTGTATTAGGAAGTGTTGTGTTAGCCTACGAAACAATAGAACGTGAGTCCAAAAGTCTGGATAAAACAATGGAGGATTATCTCCATCACATGATTGTGCATAGTGTGTTGCATTTGCTTGGTTATGAGCATGTTTCTAATCAAGAGGCGGAGAGAATGGAATCATTGGAGACAAAAATCCTCCGGACGTTGTGTGTATTGTAGATCTACATCGAATTAGTATTACTCTAGATGCCATGAGCTTAGAAATTCGTAATTATTTTCAGAAATTGTTAAGAAAATCCCCAGAAATGCCACTTCTGGACCGTTTAGAGGATTTGATCGAATCGGATCCTGAGGTTTCTAAGAAGATAGAATCCGACAGCAGTAGCGAATTAGCTTTGGTTTCGAATATTCTCGGATTGAAGGACCTTACTGCTGCCGATATTATGATTCCACGGGCAGATATTGTTGCAGCAAAATTCGATACATCTCTCGATGGATTCATCGATTTATTCGCCAGCAATCATTTTTCGCAAATTCCAATCTATAACAACACGTTAGACGATGTAATTGGTATAGTGCGGGTACGAGATTTTTTACCGTACATCAAAAATCGCGATTCATTTGATATAAGAACACTGTTGAAGGAAGTGATTTACGTAGTTCCCAGCATAAAATTGCTGGAATTATTGGTTGAAATCCGTGAATCCGCCAATCATTTGGCCCTGGTAGTTGACGAATTTGGTGGAGTTGATGGGTTGATCACTTTGCAGGATGTGGTATCTGAAATTGTTGGAGAAATCCAGCAAAACAACGAAATTTTTCCACAAATGGCCACCAGACCGGATGGTTCATTTATTATGGATGCAAAAATGTTGGTAAGTGAGTGCGAGGAAATTTTAGGCGTTGATTTACTGAAACCTTTCCGAAGAGATGGCAATTCGGATGATCCGGACATAGAAACCGTGGGAGGGTTGGTAATGCTGATGGCCGAAAGAATGCCAACCAGGGGTGAGATTTTCTCTCATTTAGCAGGAGTTGAGTTCGAAATTATGGACGCTGATCCACGGCGAGTAAAAAGAGTACATGTGCGAAAAAAAATAGAAAATATTCCTGCAAAAAGCCAGAATTAAGTGGATTTCAATTAATTGGCAATGTTATACTGCCTGGCATCTTGTTCAGAAAACAGATAGATGGTGTGTGAATAAGGGGTTTCATGTAATGCCTATGGCGCAGGAATGTTTGAAAAATCCAGAAAAAGCAGAAAATAATGTGGAAGAGTCACTGCGATTCGATACTTGCCGTGTAACGTCTCCTGGTTTGGAACAGATCCTTCAAAAAACAATTCCTGTTCTGGACCATGGATTTATCCGAGTTGTGGACTACATGGGAACGGATGCATCTATTGTGCAGGCAGCCCGCGTTTCCTACGGAGCTGGAACAAAGAAAACCAGCGAGGATCAGGGGCTGATAAATTATCTCATGCGCCACAGCCACACAACGCCATTTGAAATGTGCGAAATAAAATTACATATAAAACTCCCAATTTTTGTGATGCGCCAACTGGTTAGACATCGCACAGCCAGCATCAATGAATATTCAGCAAGATATTCTGTACTCTGTAATGAGTTTTATATTCCTGAAATGGAGAAATTAGCTAGGCAATCCGATACCAACAAACAGGGACGATCAGATACTCCTTTTGATGCCGCAGAAGCGGAGAAAGTTATAGATGTGTTGTCTAAATCCAGCGTAGAAGCCTACGAAAGCTACCGGCATATGCTGGAGGATTTGTCCCTCACGCGGGAATTGGCCCGCATAGTCCTGCCTGTCAGTGTATATACGGAAATATATTGGAAAATTAATCTACATAATTTGTTTCACTTCTTAAAATTACGTGCAGATGTGCATGCTCAGTATGAGATTAGGTGCTATGCTGAGGAAATATTTAACATTGTAAAGTGTTGGGTTCCATTCAGCTACGAAGCGTTTATGCGCTATCGGAAAGAATGTGTGAATGTATCTCTCCAGTGGGTTGAAATCATCAACAGAATGATCGCAGGACAAAATATCACGCAGGAAAATAGTGGGCTTAGTAAAGGCGAGTGGAAGGAATTTACGGGAGCATTCCGGTTGAAGTCTTCCGTTTAGGTATTAGAAATTGTGTGCATTGGAGGCTGTAAATAATTTTGTGGTGTGTCATCCTACTCATTTGTTACCATGTTTATCCCAATTCACAGAATCGAATGGTATAAAATCCGGGGGCTTGACAGACTGGATTTGTAGATTGCTTATTGAATTCGCTGCTCTTCCCGATTAGTAATATATTTTTTGCTTTTCCCTGCTATAATATTCGGCATTGGGAGAGTTAAAATTGCGTGAACTTTGGCTTTTTGTTTGTTTTTCTATGCTATTTTTCAATACATCCGCCAGAGAAATATACACACCAGCCACTAGCTTCGATGGAAATCATATTGCTATAAAAACTCCATTAGGGTGGGGTTATCGTACATTCCCTGGCATCAATGGACTCATTGGTGTTCTATGGTTGATGTACTCCAATAGCATTTCCTTCAATAATGCGGATACAGTCATATTTATTTTCTTACAAAGCAGGGGTGCTGAGTTGCTGGATGCTCCTGATAATGTTCACCTTTTCAAAGAAAAATGTAAGAAATCTACATTTAAATTCGCAAGTGACGCTGATGCTAGAGATAACAAAAAGTCTATATATGAAAAATATTTCAGCGGTCCATGCGGTAGCACTATGGTAGTATTTGAGGAAGAGATTGGGTCAAAACGTTTAATTTGTGCGCTGGTTTCTGCTAAGAAAGAGATATCACAGTCGATTTTATATGTGACGAGAGAAGTGATTAAAACCTATAAACAGGAAATAAAGTTACAAATCGAGAACAAGAAAAGCAGGCGGAAAAATAAGAAAAAGCATGGAGATTCGAAGACATCATAGAAGTAAATATAGTCGTTTAGTACATGGTGGAGGGGGTAAGATTTGAACTTACGTAGACTTTCGTCGGCAGATTTACAGTCTGCTGCCATTGACCGCTCGGCCACCCCTCCGATCGTGAAGTACAACATACACAAAAAATTGTACAAGACCGATAACAACATTCACGAGCGGCTACCATTATAATTTTGTCTGATATTATAGTCAATCGCCATTTGAACCAGAGCAGCGGAGACTATTCTACGAAGGGAAACCCATCTTTTAAAAAATATTGCTGAATACGGTTGACTGGAGAACGTTATATGCGTTAGGCGAAAGCAAAGTGTGAAAAATTACCGTAATTCAGCAAAGTGTGCTATACTAAGAGTCAATGAAGGATAAAACAAGTTAGAGAAACGGCACATGAGAAGTTTTCTGGATCCAAAAAATGATTTTGCTTTTAAGCATCTGTTCGGCGTGGAGAAGCATAAAAACATATTGATTCAATTTTTGAACGACATGTT
>JAIRZO010000044.1 GCA_031267195.1 Holosporaceae bacterium
CCATGCTCTGCTATACCAATAATATTCCTCAAATCGATGGGGGAACGCATCTGGCGGGATTTCGCAGTGCCCTAACCAGAACAATAAATGCGTACCTGGGAGAGACTTTGAAAAAAGAAAAAATAGTGCCAACCGGAGACGATGCACGCGAAGGACTAACGTGCATATTGTCCGTAAAGGTTCCGAATCCAAAATTTTCTTCCCAGACCAAGGATAAACTGGTGTCATCAGAGGTGCGAGTCGTGGTCGAAAGCATTGTCGCCGAAGCCGTAGCCATATGGTTTGAAGAACGCCCACATGAAGCAAAAAAAGTCGTGGCAAAAATCCTAGAAGCCGCCACTGCTCGTGAAGCGGCTCGGAAAGCCCGGGAACTAACACGACGCAAAAACGCACTGGAGATTTCGTCATTGCCGGGAAAACTTGCTGATTGTCAAGAAAAAGATCCAGCACTGAGCGAAATACTGCTGGTGGAGGGAGACAGCGCCGGCGGCACCGCCAAGCAAGGGCGAGACCGGAAAACTCAGGCTGTGCTACCGCTGCGGGGAAAAATTCTAAATGTGGAACGAGCACGTTTCGATAAAATTATCACGTCCGAGCAAATAGGCACACTGATCTGTGCACTGGGAACCGGCATTGGAGAAGATTTTGATATTAGCAAGACCAGGTATCACAAAATCATTATAATGGCGGATGCTGATGTGGATGGAAGCCACATTCGAACTTTGCTACTCACCTTTTTCTTCAGATACATGCAGCCGCTGATTGAAAAAGGATATTTGTACATCGCTCGACCACCTCTATATGGAATTAGCCGTGGATCATCTACGATTTTTATCCGGGATGAGAAAGCACTTAAAGATCATTTATTGGACTCTGCCGTCCCAACTTCGTCTATTTATATAAGGGATGGCAAGGTTATTGAATCAGAAGAAATGCGGTCGCTAATCCTGCAGGCTGAAAATTTCAAAAGTGTAATCGAAAAGATCAACAACAAAGTGAACAATGCGTTTCTGTTAGAATTGTTGGTGTTGATTGGATTACCACTAAATGAATCGATGGATAGGGATATCATCATTCGTCAATTGGAGCATACTAACGGTGGGAAGTGGAACATGGAAACAACCGAAACCCATCACATTTTCAGCCACACAATCCGCAATGTTACTGAAAAGTTTGAAGTTTCTCGATCTGTGCTAGCAATGCATGATGTACAATCTCTGGCGGAGAACGTTGATCTCTTTTCATTCTTTCTACACGATGCGGCGGAACTTAGAATGAAGGGTATTTCGGTAAGGGTAAAATCCCCCATCGATTTGTTCGAAAAATTCATCCAGCACTCTAAAAAAGGAATAACCATTAGCAGATATAAAGGTCTCGGAGAAATGGATGCGGAACAGCTCTGGGAAACCACAATAAATCCTCAGGCCAGAGTATTAATGCAGGTAAAATTTTCCCATTTGGAAGAGGTGGATGAAATCCTGTCGACCCTGATGGGTGAAGTTGTGGAACCACGTCGTGAATTTATACAAGAAAATGCACTGAATGTAACGAATCTGGATGTTTAATGGCTCGCATGGGATCGCGTAGAAATTTTGCTTCCCGGAAAGTCAGTCTGTCCAATAGATTAATGGCTTTTCTCCTCATGTCAGCCATTGTTGGATTTTTCATTTTTTTGTTTTTCATCCATGATATGCCGGATTTAGATAATCTGGAAACCAAAGGACGCCGGGCCAGCATAGTTTTCGAATCCTATGATGGGAAAATCATCGCAACCTACGGCGATCTCTTCGGAGAAGTTGTAAATATAGATGAATTGCCGGCTTACGTCGGCCAGGCAGTCATTGCCATTGAAGATCATCGATTCCATGAACATTCCGGTGTGGATGTGCTAGGAATACTGCGGGCAATGTACACAAATGCTGTAAATCGCAGGATAGTACAGGGGGGATCCAGCTTGACACAGCAGTTGGCGAAAAACCTTTTCCTTTCCCCCAACAGGTCCATTAAAAGAAAGGTGCAGGAGGTTATATTAGCCCTGTGGTTAGAGAAAAAATTCACGAAAAAACAAATACTTTCAATTTATTTAAATCGTGTTTATTTTGGTGCCTGTGCCTACGGCATAGATGCGGCGGCTTTAAGATATTTTGGGAAAAAAGGCAAACAACTTTCGCTCTATGAGGCTGCAAAGCTTGCTGGGGTTCTGAAAGCTCCGTCCACCTACTCGCCGTTTTATAATCCAATTAAGTCAGATCAGAGAACGGAATTGGTGCTGCAGTGCATGGTGGATGAAAAATACATCAGCGAAGATGAGATGAAGGAAGCTATTCTCCGGAAAGATAAACTAAGCAAGGCACGAGTTCCCGTAGACGAGAATCGGTACTTTACAGATCTGGCTCTGGAGCAGCTGCAGGATTTAATTGGACCGGAGTACGAAGATATCATCGTGAGAACAACCCTGGATACAAGATTGCAAAAAAGCGCCATTGGACTCATAAAAAACATCATTAGCGAACACGGTTTTAAAAATAAAGCGACTCAAATGGCTATTGTAGCCATAGACAAAACCGGCGCTGTACGGGCGATGGTCGGCGGCCATAGCTATGGAGTAAGTCAGTACAACAGAGCTTTGGCGGTGCGCTCCTTTGGCTCTGCCTTCAAATATTTTGTATATCTGGCCGCCTTCGAGAAAGGCATTGATATTCATGATCATGTGCTGGATACTCCGCTGTCCATCGGTTCCTGGTCTCCAAAAAATTACGGATACAGAAGCAACGGACACATAACTCTTCAGGAAGCATTTGTGAAATCCGTTAATACAAGTGCCGTAAGAATTGCGCAAAAAGTTGGCATGAATTACATCGCAGAAAAAGCGGAGCAGCTGGGCATTACGACGGAAATCAGCAGAAATCTCGCCTCGGCACTGGGGTCAAGTGGAACAACCATTTTGGATATAACTGCCTGCTATGGAGCTACCATGACCGATGGCATTAAAGTCATTC
>JAIRZO010000057.1 GCA_031267195.1 Holosporaceae bacterium
AGTAGCGCAGTAGGCCGAAAAACACCCCTCATCCGCGTTCAAATAAAGCACAGGACCAAATGCAGAAACACTAATTACCACAACCTTAAGTATCACCAAAGCTCTCTTCTCAGTCTTGCCTAAACTAAAAAAAGGCAAATTTTGCAAATGCGCCTAATTGACAGAATCTTTCAGATTCTTACCAGGCTTAAATCTAACCGATCGACGAGGAGGAATCGAGATGGTAGCACCAGTCTTAAAATCCCGGCCCCTGCGTCCCGCAGTATTTTTCACGGAAAAATTACCGAACCCAACTAGGGTTACATCATCTCCGCCTTGCAATGCAGATTCCATTATGTCCACAAAGGCGTTAATAGCTTTTTCCGCATCTGACTTTGTCAAACCAGTATCTCTTGATAAGGCTACTACCAAATCCGATTTATTCATAATATGTCCCTCCTATATCACTTGTTTCGGTAGTCTGAACGCTTTTATATAAAAAATCAATAGTATTATTAGAAATAATATTTTTTTTATGAAAATAGAGCAAATTTAACTCAATTTATTTTTGTTTTGTCAAAAAAATCAATCCCCATGGCACTGCGAACATTGGCCAAAACAATATCCGAAACCCTTCTCGCTCTTAGCGTGCCATCATAACACACGTCCAGAATCTGTTTTCTGGTCAATAAATATCTTTTTTCTCGTATAGGTTGCAGTAATTTCTGCAATACATCATTCAAAAGCGATTTTAAAACCGTATCACCAAGCCCACCTTTCCGATACTTTGCAGCTAATGAACTGATTTCGTCCCGATCGTCATGAAACGCATCCAGATAGGTAAATACAACATTGCCTTCCACCCGACCTGGATCGCCAACTTTTATGTGATCCGGATCTGTGAACATCGTAAACACCTTTTCCTTAATAACTTCTGGAGAGTCACTTAAGAAAATAGCGTTGTTCTGTGATTTACTGGCCTTCGATTTTCCGTCAATACCAACCAATCGAGGAATTTTGCTAAGATATATACTGGCTTCTTTCAAGCAATCTGTTTTATATATTCTGTTAAATTTTCGTACAATTTCATTTGTTTGCTCAATCATAGGAATTTGATCTTCACCACCGGAGACCAGCTCGCCACCGAATGCCGTTATATCAGCAGCCTGGCTGACCGGATAGTTCAGGAAACCAACCGGCAATGTTTTCTCAAGCCCCTTTTGCATAATTTCGCTTTTTACCGTCGGATTTCGCTCCAATCTCGCAACGGAAACCAAGTTCATATAGTAAATTGTTAACTCCGCTATTGCTGGTATTTGTGACTGAATCAGTATAGTGGATATCTGTGGATCAATGCCCACAGCCAAATAATCCTTTACCACTTCCAGTGAATTTTCCACCACCATTTCGGGAGTTTCGTAGTAGTCAGTCAGTGCCTGTACATCTGCCACTAAAATATATTGGTTGTGCGTATATTGCTGTTCTACTCTGCTCCTCAAAACCCCAACATAGTGTCCCAGATGAAGATTCCCGGTTGGTCTATCTCCTGTAAGAATGAGTTTTTTAGTTTCCATTTGTTCCTCACAAATCAACCTGCATCACCACTCCCGCCACATAATGGAACAGCTGGCAAACCGACAACGCAGAACAATCGATGGCCCACGAATTTTAGGCGAAGTCATCAGGATTTGTGTCCTGTAATGGAGTTGGACAACACTGCAGCATTTCATCCACATCGTTTGATGCAAAATAATAGCCGGTTCCGCCGAAAACCATAATTGGCTGTAAAATATTCCGTCTCTCTTTCTTACCGTGTTCCTCGACAAAACGCATTTTTTTGGTATCGGTATTCGAAGAGACAAAATCCGACATTCGGCTGCAAATTTCATCCTCGCGATTATCGCCATCGGCGGAATTACTTTCTGGAGCTTTACGACACATGGCAGAGCAACAGCAACCGCTCTGTGTATTATCGTAGCATAGTTTTGGAATACCACAAAGATAGGCGATAATATTTCTCCAAAATTTAACAAAAACGAAAAACAAACAGATCGCTATTACGAACAATATATTTCTCATAGTCATTAGCACACCATAGTTTTTTTGCATCGCCATACAAAACTCAAAAATGTATTATAAAATAATTAACGAAAATAGTCTACTAGTATATTTTTTTCGGGATTGCGATGGTTTTAGACATTAGATAGAAGTAAAATTTACAAAATCGTCTCCTGCGCATATTTTCTGCACGATTTCTGCGAACATATTGCCTCGTTCTTCGAAATTTTTAAATTGATCAAAACTTGCACAGCAGGGAGACAGCAAGACGACGGCGGTCTCTTCCTTCTGAGCCAGAGCATGCGCTCTTCGCACGGCCACGTCCAATGTTTCAGAAATTTCCGACTGCACTCTGCAATATTCCAGATAACTGTGCCAGTCATGCGCTGCTTCGCCGATAAGAAATGCGCACTTTACTTTGCGAAAATATTTCGTTAAGGATTCGATCCCATCCTGCTTTGGCCGACCGCCGAGAATCCAAAAAATATTGTCGAATCTCATCATGGCCTGCTCCACCGATGGTGCATTGGTTGCTTTGCTGTCGTTGATGTATTGGATTCTTCCGAATGTTGCTACTAATTCCTGCCGATGTTGCAATCCACGAAAAGAATGCAGAGCGGCCACAAATTGTTCTGCGCTAATACCGTTTGCAATACAAGCAGCATAGGAAGCAGCGATGTTTTGTCGATTATGAATTCCATCCAAAACATCGTCTTTGCTACACACAATTTTTGGATAGCCATCAGTAGCAGGGCGATTATCAACTAGCATCCCATCGCACCATCCAACGCCATTTTCTGGAATTTCTGTGCCGGAAATGGGAATTATTTCAGGATGTTTCACGGTTTTTAGAAATTCATAAATCTTCCGACAATTGGTATCGTCAACACCAACGATGGCCTGAGATGCTGCCGGAAAATTTGCAAATATTTTTTGCTTGGCCGTAATATATCCCGGCATACCACCGTGTCTTACCAGATGATCTGATGTAATATTCAGCAGCAGGGCGGTATCAAATCCAAGAATATTGGAGGAATCCAGGTGATAGGAGGACAATTCCAATACGTAAAAGTCTAAATCATCGGTGAGCGAAAGAATGGCAATGCCGAAATTTCCGCCGATACAGGATTTTAGATTGGCTGTCGTCAGAACATGGTTTACCAAAGCCGTTGTGGTAGATTTTCCGTTTGTACCGGTGATGGCGATGGTTTTTGGAGCTGACACATTTTTTTTAGCTGGAAACGAACATCCCACATGCAGCTGAAACAAATCAACATCATTAATAACTTGTACGCCATGGCGGTGAGCAAGATCTACGGCTCGATGTCTCTGTGGCCACAATGTGCTAATTCCTGGGCTCACCACCATCACATCCAGATTGGGCCAATCAAAATCTGATGGATCACAAAACATGCATTGATAATGTTGGTCCATAATACCATTGTCATCGTACAAATAAATGTTTGCATCGACAGCCTCAAGGCAATCCACCACAGCCTTTCCGGATTTACCAAACCCAATAACCGCTACATTTTTGTTTTTATATAAATCTAGACGAATCATGGTCCATTCACCACGTGTTCCTATCTGATCTTCAGGGTTGCCAATCCCAGCAGCGCAAACACAAACGCAATAATCCAAAAACGAATAACGATGGTGGGTTCCGTCCATCCCTTTTTTTCGAAGTGATGGTGAATAGGAGCCATGAGAAAAACACGTTTCCCGGTTAATTTCCAGTATCCCACCTGAATCATTACTGATAAAGCCTCAATCACAAAAAGCCCGCCAATTATAGCCAACACAAATTCATGCTTCACAATAACGCTGATAGCTCCGAGTGCCCCACCGATGGCCAGCGATCCGGTGTCTCCCATAAAAATCATTGCCGGCGGTGCATTATACCATAAAAACCCGAGGCAGGATCCAATGAGGGCCCCGCAAAATATGCAAAGCTCTCCCGTAGACGGGATATGGGTGATTTGTAAATAATTTGCAAAAACAACATGTCCAACTAAGTAGCTTATGATTCCCAGACATAGCGCCACCATCATGGATGGGAATGTGGCCAATCCGTCTAGCCCATCCGTCAGATTTACGGCATTGGAGCTGCCAACTATGACCACGGTTGTAAATATTATGAGAAATGTAATGCTATTTATAGTAAAGTTTTTTAAAAATGGAAAAGTGATGTGTCCAGCTATTTCCGGTGATCTTAAAAATTCAACCGCTACGGAAAAAGCCAGAGCGACGGTTCCCTGAAATAGCATTTTGCGACCCGCGCTAATGCCTTTGGAATTGTTGTGTTTTACTTTTGCATAATCATCAAAAAATCCCAGCACTGCATAGGCAAAAAACAGTAGCAACAGAATGAGTAGATAGCAATTAAATATATCTCCCCAAAGCAGGCTGGATATCAAGGAACTGGCAATGATTATGGTGCCGCCCATGGTTGGAGTTTTTGCCTTGTTAATGCGGTGGGACAAAGGACCATCAGATCTGATGGGCTGAGAATATTTTATGAATTTTATGAAACGCGGATACAAAAAAAAGCTTATGAGCAGAGAAGTTAACAGAGCACACATCGTGCGAAATGAAATGTACCGCAGTAGGTTTATGCCGGAAATAAAATTTAAAGACGGAAATATGAAATTATAAAACATATTTTTTTATTCATGACTTAAGAAAAATATAGATTTTACTGAATAATGCATGATTGATTCGCAAATCACAAATTGTTTTTTAAAAAATCCACAATATGATCCATGTGCATGGATCTTGATCCTTTAATAAGAATACAATCTCCGTCTTTTACTTCTTTCAGGATCACGTCTGCCATTGTTTCTGCATCTTCGCACCAGGCTCCTTTTTTCTCCTCCTGCAGATTATCAAATAGGTATTTCATAAAATTGCCGCAGGCAAATACCTTATCTATGCCGTATTTATCAATGGTGGGAGATAAATTTTCATGGAAATATATACTTCGTTGCCCCAGTTCCAGCATATCTCCGATGACGATAATTTTTCTGTGACCACGGCACATGGAAATGGATTTTATTGCTGTTTTCATAGAAGTTTGACAGGCATTGTAGGAATCATCCATGATTAGAACACCACTGCTATATCGGTTACTGCTATTTTTTGGATAAATGCGAAATACATCGCCGCGTTTCGCCAATAGCCGAAACGTGCCCATGATCTTTGCTAACTTTTCCAAATTAACTCCACCCAACACGTAGGCAGCTAAAATAGCGGAAACACTATTCAAAGCAGCAGATAAATTACAGGATCGCAGCCGATATGATATATCCTTGCCGCAAATTTTCGCCGTAATATCCAGGCCATTTTCCAGATCATCCGGTAGGTACTGTTCCAAAAGACCGTTCTGTGCGATTTTGAAAATTGATAAATTCGAACTGCGTAAAGTATTCCAACCGGTATGTTCCGAAGACGCGTTTGTTTCCGCTTGCATCTTGATCTTTTCGCAGGAAACTATCCTTGCGTCGGCAAATGAACCAAATCCAAAGGACAAAACCCTTCGAATGCCGCTGATGTGTGCCTGATGCTTTAAAAAATCCGCATAGGCAGAATCATGTGGAATTATTGCTATCTCCTGTGGATTTTCCGTTGCAAAAATCTCAGATTTTGCCTTGGCAATATCGAAAACACACGGAAAATATTCCAGATGCGCCTCGCATATGTCAGTTATCAATGAAGCTTGTGGTGACACTACGCTGATCAGATTACGAATATCGCCAGTTGTGCTCATACCCATCTCAAAAATAGCTATCTTCGTATTCTGTGGCATAATCGCCACGCACAGCGGCAATCCTATTTTGCTATTGAAATTTTCTTTGGAAACATAAATCCCGCTAACAGCTGGATTGCCGTTGCTGGTTGCATTTGATAGGAGATGATATATCATATCTTTTGTGGTGGTTTTGCCGACGCTGCCAGTGATGGCTACGTAGCTGGCATTGGGAACGCGATTTACATTGAATCTCGCCAGATCCACAAGTGTTTCGCAGGAGGATCTAACTACAATCAATTTATTGGTGTCAATGCCATCAATAACTTTTTCTACGATTGCCAGAGAACATCCCTTGATAAAGGCTTCTTTTACAAAATCATGGGCATCATTCCGTTTTCCCTTTATGGCCACAAACAAATCGCCTTTTTTGGTGCTTTTCGAATTGATAGAGATATCACTCACATCAGCATCTACATCACGATTAAATATATTCGTTAATTCCTCCCGAGTAAAAATCGCGCTAGTGCCCGTTGCAAGCTTCATTTTGCTATCCAATTTAAAATAACCTCTTTGTCATTAAAGTGATGCAATTCATCACCAATTTGTTGATGATTCTCGTGCCCTTTTCCAGCAACCAGCAGTATATCACCAGATGACAACTCATCAATGGCGTATGCGATGGCGCATTCCCTACTAGCAATTTCGATGGTACCGTTGCCGATTCTAGCACATCCAGATAGAATCATTGATCTAATTTTTGCTGGATCCTCATGGCGGGGATTATCGTTTGTTACAATAACAATGTCTGAAAATTTTTCTGCAATCGTTCCCATGGGAGCTCGCTTTTGCTGATCGCGATCCCCACCACAGCCAAACAGCGTTATGATTCTGTTTTTAGCATGTTTCCGTAATGCAAATGTTACATTATGCAGAGCATCAGGTGTGTGGGCATAGTCGACGAAAATCAAAGCCGGAACAGCATCTGCTATGCCGACAGCTTTCATGGGAAGAGTAGCTACGAGCTCTAGTCTTCCGGGAACAAAACGCAAATTCGCCAAAGCTGCCATTATGCAGTCGCTGGATAATCCGAGACTGTGGCAAATGGCAGCTGCACATGAGGCATTGTAAACTTGAAATTCTCCAAACAGCGGCAAAACATATGTTCGTTCAAAGCCATCGATAGTCATGGTAACCAATTGACTGGTTTCAGTAGCTGAGACAGCAACTATTTTAAAATTATTTGCCATTTTCCCATAATCAATTAGCCGATTTCCTTTGTGCGCTGCAATTTTTCTAAGATCGTCGGTATACGGATCGTCTGCATTTACGACAAAAGTAGTGAGCGGATTTGCAATATCCGTAAACAGGCGCCGTTTAGCTGCCCAATAGGAATCGATTGTTCCGTGATAATCCAGATGGTCATGACCTAACTTTGTAAAAGCACAGATATCGAACTGGATGGAGCTCATTCGATTTTGTTCTATTCCATGACTTGATGCTTCCATTACGATGTTACAAATGCCTGAGTTGGATAACTTTTGCAAAATTTTGTGCAACTCTATCGGTCCCGGAGATGTTAAATTTTCCGATATTTTTTTGTTGTTTCTGGAAGGTGATATTACTCCCAAAGTTCCTATGCTGGCAGTTTCTAATCCAGCAAATACCAAAATTTGGCGTACAAAATCAATGGTGGAGCTTTTTCCGTTTGTACCGGTGACGGCAATCATGTGTTCAAAGGAGCTGGAAAAAAATTTAGATGCCACATATGACAATTCCCGCCGTACGTGTTTAACATAAAGAAAATACGTGAAGGTCGTTGCATCGAACTCAATATGATTTGTGCCATTTTTACTTTCCTGCAGGATGTACTTTGCGCCACGGGAAATTGCATCATCGATGAATGCTCGACCATCCGCAAGGAATCCTGGTAAAGCGACAAACATAGATCCGGGAATTGCTTTTCGGGAATCTTCACAAATATCAGTGACCATTAATTTAGTGAAGTTATTATCAGAAAGATAAACAT
>JAIRZO010000094.1 GCA_031267195.1 Holosporaceae bacterium
AGACAATCATAAAAGCACCGTTCTTCTTTCAGGTTTTCTATGGTAATATCTGCTTCAGAGGTGTACTGGGAGTAAATTATGTTTCCATCAGCTAATGAGTTGTACCCTCTGGCCTGCGGGTTGAAGCGGTCCTGTTTTTTGAAGAATGTGATCACACGTCCAAATATAGTCGTCGGAGATTATACCTACTACGACGACAATGACGACGATCCGGCTAATTTTGAGAAAAATGTTCTGTACCACTACGAATTTTGTGGCGACAAATTAATTATCGGCCGATTCACTCAGATCGCCAGCGGCATAAAAATTCTTATGAACGGAATGTGGCACAACACCGAATGTTTCACGACTTATCCTTTCCCCATATTTTTGAATGAGCTTGCCGAGAAATATAAGGTGGGAGAATTCTTTCCGACAAAGGGCGATACCGTCATCGGCAACGATGTTTGGATTGGCTACAATGTCACCATTATGCCAGGAGTTCGCATCGGCGACGGTGTGATTATCGGAACGAATTCTCTCGTTACTAAAGATGTCGATCCGTACTCGATCGTTGGAGGAAATCCCGCAAAATTAATCAGAAAACGCTTTCCTGATAGCGTTATAGAACTTCTATTGAAAATACAGTGGTGGAATTGGGATATCGAGAAAATTCTTACAAATATTGATGTCTTGTTTAGTAGTGATATGGAGAGACTCAAAGAACTTTGCAAATCATGAAATCTCAAACATCCATCCAAGTCATAGACAGTTCACTGAAAAGCATTTTGAGCATAACAATTCCAATGATTTTAGCAACTATGTCGACAAATCTGATGTTCATCATCGATCGATGGATTAATCATAGCGGCTCCACTGATATTTTTTTCGAGTGAAATTATGTCTCTGCTGAGTTTATTGCCGGACAACATTTCTGATCTCTATTCACAGATAAAAACAGTTATCTACCTAGTAGCAATAGACGTGACTTTTGCAGCAATGTTGATGTCCATTTGGGGAATTCTACTTGCAGGCGGAGATTCGAAATATGCAACTATAGCGCATCAGGCATGCCTGTGGATTTTCGTCGTTATGCCTATTTCGATCCTCTATTTCATGAATATGCTGAATTCGGTTCCGCTAATATTCGCATTGATAGCGATTTGGTTCATGGTCACTCAACTCTTGCTGTACAGACGCTACAAAAGTATGAAATGGTGCAACAGGTTGGTGTGACGGAAACAGTGAAGCGGGGAAACATTATGAAAAACAAAATTAGTAATACATTTCAGCATTTTAACATTCCCGCGAGATTTAATGGAGCAGTTTCCGTCGTTAAATCCGGGAAAATCCTTTTTCAGGAAGCATTTGGCTACTCTGATATGCCAAACAAAATCGCAAACAAAATTGATACGAGATTTGCAACGGCCTCTGCCGGAAAAGTTTTTGTGGCCACCGGAATATTGCAATTGATAGAAGAAAACAAGCTGGAATTTGAAACTTCTATCGGAGATATTCTCCCATTTGATCTTGGTGCGATCGACAAAAAAGTAACAATAAAACAACTGTTGACGCATACTTCCGGAATTACCGATTATTTCGATGAAAGCGTCTTGGACGATTACGCTGAACTGTGGCGCGATTTTCCAAACTACAAAATCAGAAAATCCCTCGACCTTCTTCCTATGTTTACAGATAAACCAATGCTGCATCAACCGGGAGAGCATTTTCAATACAATAATGCCGGATTTGTTCTGTTGGGGTTAGTAATTGAGGCAATTACAAAGCAACCTTTCGATAAAATTTTGAGAGAGAGAATTTTCCCGGCTTGCGGAATGAATGATACCGACTATTTCGAGCTCGATAAATTACCGGAACGGTGCGCGAATTCCTATATTTATGATTCGAAAAGTGGAGAATATCGCATGAACATTTATAGCGTTCCCGCAAAAGGAGCCGGAGATGGCGGAGCATTCACGACAATCGGCGATATCCAAAAATTTTGGGACAATTTGCTCGAAGGAAATCTGATATCGCGCGCATTGCTGAATGAAATGCTGAAAGTACAAACTCATGACAACGATTATTTCTACGGCTGCGGAATCTGGCTTGAAAAAACTGAATGTGGATATTTCCCATATTTCGAGGGATTGGATCCGGGCATAAGCTTCATCTCGAGCTATGATCTGAAAAATGATATTTGCCTAACCGTCGTGAGTAACTGCGGACAGAATGTCTGGAAACTGAGACAGAATATTCTGTCAACGCAATGTGGACATTATTAAATTGCGCTGACAAACGTACCGGGCGGTGTTGACAATAACAGATGTACATGCTCCGGGCTCAATTCACCACTCACAATCGTAACATCGTTTGCCTTACATATTTCTCGTATTAACTCTCTTGTTCTCGATGCCACTATCCCCGTCAGAACGCGATATCTGTATTTTGTAGAAAATACCAGGTGATACTTCAGATCATATAAACTGTGACTTCTTCTGTATTCAGTACTCTATATCATACTGAAGTCTTCTCTTAAAGGCGATGGTGTTTAACTCTCCCAGGTAACTACATGAAATCGAGCGTTATTAGACTGACACAGCCGATTGTAGGCGGAACTAATTTCCGCATCAAAAGATTTCCCGGAGCCTCTCTGATCATAAAAAATCAATTCATGATCCTTCGCCAATTCCAACATTTGAGGCAAAAGATAAGAATGATCCAAACCGGGACCGCCGTGAATTATTATAATCGGCTCGCCTGAACCGAATTTTTCATAAAACAATCTTCCACGTTCAACATTTACGTATCCGGATTCTCTAATCTGCGAAGGTTGATCATTCGATGAACATCCGATTAATAACACACAAACAATCAACAAAAAATTTTAGCTTCATTCTCACTATATTGCTCTCCAAAAATTTCTAACGCCATTCCCATACGCTCTATTACCAGCAAAAACACCATATTTTACGCTGTAATATTCCATTGTGTCAGGTCGTCACTGGGAAGTTATAGCATAGATTTTTTTTATGTATGGTGTTTTATACTGACAACCATGAGAGTATCATTCTTATAACAGCTGTTCCATGTTAAAATGCCTGCGATTTAAAGAAGTAACACTATGATTAACATCTCAAAACTACTTGACGTGAACATGATTGGTAAATTCACGTATCTTCCGTTGTTGATGGGGATGGATGTTGCTTTTGGTAATGTCACCGTAATTAATTCCGGAGTTCCGTCTGATATGTTTAATATCGTTTGCAAAATTCGTGATAAAAATGCTTTGAATTCCGCGGTGAAAAAATTTCGCGACATTAAACTGCCGTTTGCCTGCTGGACTGGTTTTGATGATGATTATCCGCAGTGCAAAAACGACCTCAAAGAATTCGGATTCGTCTGCGATGAACACGAATCCGGCATGTTTGCGGAAATCGAAAAGTTGTCTCGTGGAAAAAAATGCGGTGAGCTGCAAATTTTATTGGTGGACGACGCGAAAAAACTGAACGATTTCATAAGGATATACCAGGAACTAATTCCGCAGGATGCAGATCCAATAAAAGATTTCTATTCGAGAGCATCGACGTATATTTTGAATCCGGAATCATCGCTAAAACTTTTTGTCGGATATTTCGATAATCAACCGGCGGCTACGAGCGCGCTATTTACAGACGAAAATACAGCCGGGGTTTGGGACGTGGTAACTCTTCCGCAATTTCGTCGCAAAGGCATCGGAACCGACATGACACTGCAAGCACTTTTCTACGCCTTCGATAATTTTGGACGTCGCATCGGAGTTCTCACCGCCAGTGAAGACGGCGAACCCGTTTATCGCAAAATCGGTTTCCAAAAACTGAAGGATTTTTATGTGTTCAATGTTTAAAACTTATTGGAAGAATAAATGCTAATATTTAAAACCTACCGCAATCAAAATTGCAGTATTTTTTCCCTTTTTCGAACATGCGAGAAATATTAATACCAGAATCTTGAGGGAGATCCGACACTTTTTCAAACCATCTCAGATCATCAGATTCGTCTGAAATTTGTATATGCTCCCGTGGATCCGAAGCTCTCAGCAAAAATCTGACATCGTAGTGATAATGCGCCGGAATTCCCAGGTATTCCGGAATCAGATGAATACCAATATCAAATATTTCCTCTGACAACAATTCGATATGCTCTAACCCGGATTCTTCATGGGCTTCCTTCAGAGAAACTTGAGTGAGATCTGAATCGCCGTCAGCATGCCCGCCCAACTGTAGCCAGCGTCCTATTTTTTTGTGCAGAGTAAGCAAAAATTTCGTGCCATCGTAGCTAACAATCCAGCAGGATCCTGTGAAATGTCCGACGGATAATGATCGCTCGAAACAATCCTTATATGATTTTAGAAATTTCAGCATTTTTGCTTTGTCTACTATTTCTTGCTCGTCGATTGAATTATATCGTTCTAGTTTATTTCTCAGATTTTCTCGATGCACAACATATCTCCAGTACTATTGTGGCAATGCATTAAAAATATACCGTTTTTTCTCGTAAAAATATTGCATGATTTTTGCAAACGCGAACTTATCAACAAATCTCTGAATGAAAAGCTCCGGATGCTATAACAGTTAAAAAATCACAAATACCTAATGATTGGTTTTTAGCATCTGAGAATCTGACATGGC
>JAIRZO010000050.1 GCA_031267195.1 Holosporaceae bacterium
TCTCTTTTACACGACTCTCTGCCGCCAATTTTATAAAACTCTTCATCTTCCTTAGCCTCCAATTCTACTCAACTTAAATGAAATCTTACCACTTCTTCTCCAATTATGCAGCGGTCTCAGATTATATCAGACATCAAGAACGTTTATACTCGTTCAAAATAAGAAGCTGGATTTTGAGAGCGAAAATTCACGGCAATTACAGCCTTCCAAGTCCGGAGTCTCATCTTGAATGAGTATAGACGGACTTGGTTCCGGTGAAATTGGTGAATTTTAGGCAGTGTTTACAAACCAGCCTTTTTGCACTGATTTTTGAGGTTATGAATGGCTTTTACATCAAGCTGTGCAAAAGCACTCAAAATTCAATAAAATATTGAGTGGTTTGTAACCACTGCCTAATATGTGACCATATATCTAGCTCTTACTGATGATTTTCACAGTTATGACATCACTATAATAGCCGTAGGGAATACCCGTGCTATCCTGGTTAGGATCAACCGAAATCTGAAAATTGGCACAGCCTTCAAGCTTATAAAGATTATGTGCATGCTCAAGCTGAACAACAATGGAATTATCGTTATCGCTGTGAATAACTTTATTAGTTTTATTATCGTGTATTAGATATTTTATGAATTTTTGTTCTCTTTCGTGGCGAAGGCGAAAATTATTATTGCTGGTCACTATCAACTGCGAATTCCTATATATCGTGTAGTTTATGAAAAAGCAGCCATCATTGCTTTGGTATAACCCTACTGACGATTCACTAATGGTTCCAAGATCAATTCTTTCTGTACTTGAAGAGATCAGTGCCTTTGGATGCATAATTTTCAGTAAAATAGTTCCAGCTAATGCTGTTTTGTTTTTTCTCTTAATTTTAACATTTATGCTCACATTTTCTGTCCAATTAGCATTGATAGAGGTAGTGATCACATGTATATCATTTGTCGCTATAAACTTTCGTTTTGTTCTATCGGAATAAATCTGTAAGTTTTGGTCGTTGTAGACATCAATTTCAAAGCAATCGTTGATCGCAACATCTGAAAAACTACATGTTATTTCTATGGTATTAGTTATCGTTTCGTGTATAGCAATCCTGACGCTCGCCTTTGGATAATTGTCATCAGCAACAAAAATTAATGTATTGTTACCCTGCCTACACTGTACATATGCACCCAGAGCGATCATGTATAAAGCCATGAGTAGTACTGTTATTTTCTTCATATGTTTTTACCCTTTTCTTCATTGCCTTTTATGGTTATTGCTCCGATATCAAATACATTGCCGCTACGCTTAATGGTTTTTTTGCAAGATGATTTCTCATTGTCTGGAATTTCGATTTCAAAATCTTCACAATCTTCAACATTAATGGTTACTTTGTATTTCCCCTTGTTAAGTCCGTTGATGACAAATTTACCGGATGTATTCGTAAAAAATTGTACAGGATTGGCATTCTTATTGGTGGTATGTATCGCATAGCCATTCACCAATGCCATTGGTTCTCCGGAGTCATTCAACAGCATGCCCCTGGCCATATAGCAACCCTCACTGGAGATTTTGATGTACCCACCTCTCTTGTATAGTCCTTCACTGATGATGGTGTCCTTCTTTACTTCCATATTGGCAGGAAAATTTTTTAGATCCAGACGAGAGATATTGGTCTGCTTCCTGTTAGTTGTCAACACAGCACCGCCAAGCATTCCGGATTCTGACCTACTATTGTTGAATCTTAAGTTGGTGTTTTTCAATTCATTTTCCGGCTCAACTATGACGAATCCTCCATCATAGATATTATTCCTAGCCACCGAAAATGCACTATCCGCAAAAAACAGTGTGGATTCAAACCCCATCTGTATGCTGTTGGTATTATTATTACCACCGCTGTGACCGTAGTGATGAATGTCAGCCTTAAATCTTGGATGATTGTAGAGCAAACTTGTGCCATAGCCATGGGATTTCTTTGTTCCGCTGTAGGACAGGTCGTAGCCAAATCCATTATCGTCCGAATATTTGCTGATGGAGAAATGTCCGTATTTGGCGTCGGCGTCATAGTAGCCAGCTGATATTGTACAGGAATCCCGGATTGTTAGCGAACAGCTCAGACTAAAGTTTATATTCTTATAATCGCGAGATCTAACACTGTTAAATGAGGCATTTATATAGCCATGCTGGAACATGCTATCTTCAAAGGAAATAAATTTTGATGCCGTGATCGACAGTGTTTTTTCCTTCGGCTGATTAAATCTGTTTTTAATGTAGTAATTGCAGTTCCAGGTGGTGCCAAATATGTTGCTCAAACATAGGTGATATCTAATATTCGAGTTTTTCCCATCAAGATTCGTGTCCCCTCTCATGGCAATCATATTGTTAACTAATTCGCTATTTATCAACTGCTGGTTTTGATTCGCCAATGCCGATGGGGCTGGAATACTATCTGCATTGGCCAAATATGGGAAGAAAAAAGAATCCAATCTCTCAAAGGAAACTCCAGCACTGATGTTTATGCCAAATATATCCATCACCGGTGATGAATAGTCGGCATAAAAGGCACTACCGTTCATTTTGGTAAGCCTATCCGTGGATTTGTTGTGGCTTTTGGCGTATCTGAAATCAAATATGCCAAAATCCAAAGCCTGTTTCAGGCCAATGGTATAGGATGTTCCAGTATTATTGCCCTGAATGCCAGCGGAACATTCCAGTGAATCCAACAATCCATAGCGAAAGAATCCGGAAAACAGCAAATTTTTATCATATCTGCGCCCATGGTTAATTTCCGGATAGCCGATTGTTATGCCGTAGTTTGATTCTCCCTGTTCCAAAATTGCGCTATCCAAAAAGAGAGAGGAGTCCAATTCCCTGCGACGTCCGGTATCGTCTATCAGCTTGATTTTTATATTGTTGGAACCATGGGAATAGGGAATGTCATCCAGCGTATAAGTTCCCGGAGCAATGTCTTTTTTTGTTTGGACCAGAGTATCGTTCACATATACTTCCAGGGTGCTTCTCCTCAGGAGAATTATGCGAATACTCCTGTTATGATTATCAAGGTGGTTGATAGGAGCAAATTTTTTGAAACCAAAGCCAATTACGCGCGGGACATTCTGGTATTCAATAGAATTGCTAAAAACGTCTCCCAACAATAATCTCATGTCATGATCCGGCAGATCATACACCAAGCTTGTATATTCGCGGAGATATTTCCCTCCACCTTCATCTGACTGAGAATTAGATCTACGAAAAGCTGAGTTATAGGAAAATTCTCCCTCCATCACGACACCTCCGACATTAAAAACCGGAGTAAGCAACAGTGTCGTAGCGCTGCTGCCCGTTGCTCCGCCATGTTGATTAACCTGCGAAAGACGCGCATTGATAAATCCACTAAAAAATGCCGGCGTTACATTAGGAATGTCTCGATGTAATGTATTTTTTCCTAGGCTTCTGGTTTTTTTTATGCCGATATTTACGGTTACTTCCAGCTGCAGCGTCAGGCTATTGAACTTCGCCTTCATATTAGAAAACGAAATAGACTCTATATCAGCGAAGCCATTCTTATCGGTGATGGCATCGATTTTTTTTATTTCACTCGCTGTTAAGTAGGTGGATAGCACCTCCTTGAGATGTTTTGCGAATGCTTTTTTCTGGGATCGATTCAACAGCACCATAATTTCCCCAATTTTTTCTCCATCCAGCAGGACGGTGAATTCCATCAGTGTATTTTTAGGATATTTCCTTCTGGCGCCAAAGATTCGCGTTAAAATTTCCTCCTCCGATGCATCCGTCAATTTCTCATCGTTATTGACACATGTGCTTATGACACGATTCTGAGCAGCTAGCCCACAGCACCAAAAAAACATCAATGACAATCCAATCCGCAACACAGATAATTCCATTATATTAACCCAATGTATTCCCGATAGAGCCGTTCCATCAATTAAGGCTTCTTGTTTGTTATGATAAATGCCCGAGTATGCCCAGCCAGGACTGGACATACGTCATCCACGAAGTCCCCGAAATTCCCTTCCTTTCCAAAAAGATTAAGCTTCACATCTGCATTCTTGGCTGCAAGGTGTTTGGTTCCATTGTTTTTTAGTTGAACAATATAGGCATTTTCTCCATTAATTGTTGTTGCCTTCGTAGATACCAATGATACTGCGGCGCAGGCTTTTGCTGGAACCATGTAAAGTGAAGTGAGCACTTCCAACCGCACCTCCACCGCAGGACCTTTTTGTTTCCTCGATCTCTTGTTAGTTTCCAGGCTGTATTGCGAAAATCTTACCCGAAATGCCTGCTCACGGCGTGGATCTTTTTTAAAAGCATCGTTTCCAATCCAGCTAACTTTTATGCTTCTGCTGCCATTGGCAGGGATTATTATTTGTGAAGGATAAACGCAAAAACTATCTTCATCTGGTATCAGGGTTTCTCCTCCATCAACTCCAATTTCCCTCCGAAGGATTGTTACTTCCAATGCAAACGGTTTGTCAGATAGATTTTTTATTGAATATTGAATTATATTTCCATTACTTGTTGTATCGCCTGGCTCAAATTCATATATAGATGGCAGTACTTCAATTGCTCCACAGTAAAAATTATAACAACACAAAAAGGCGCATAAAAATATTTTATTTAGCATTATTTAATTCCATCAAAAATTTTTTTTCTCATAAAAATCCAATAGAAAAACAGGGCTAGAGCGTCATGTTTCCCGTATTGTAAACCGCTTTTAGAATATAGTATATTTGTATATATGGCAATATCAATTTTAATCAAGTATTTTTTTTGTAAATTTTAATGTTGATTAATACAAACAAACTATTGTATGGTGATACCGTATTTTTTTGATTATTAAATATGGGGAATTTGAATTATGAACAACAATATAAAAGTAAAAACAGGAACTATATTTAGCATATTTTCCGTGGCAGCGTGCCTGGTGCTGTCGACGATTGAGAGTGCTAATGGATCGAGCGGCCATGTGTCTGGTACTGGGGTTGTTGCACTAGCTAGAGAAAGTACGACTAACGTGGCCGTTACCGCGTACTTTGCTCCAAAAATTGTGCTTGATAACAAAAGTGGTCAAATCGACTTGAATGTAAGTAATAACTATAAAGACTCATGTATTGTTCAGTTTGTGAACGGTGGTGCGAACTTGGAAATCGACTTAAAAGGTGCCGCGCCCGGCAGTGAAAATAGCTTCGGGATGGTTAACGACGCTAACGCGGCAATGCGCATTGTACCCTATGCTGTTTATTTGATGATTGGTGGCAAGACTGTGCACGGGTTAACTAAGAACACACGCGGGATAAAAATTGGTAAGATAGCGCCGAAAACGCCTATGACTGTAGAGTGCCGTCTTGCGGATCCTGAAAATTTGCTTGCTGCTGAGGGGCAGTACACAGATGTATTGACTGTGACCGTGAGGGAACAGAGTTAGCTCCCCGAAGACGCCTCGGTTGAGAAACGAAGCACTGAGCTGACTGGGGCCCACCTTATGCTTTGTTCTTGTTTATTGTGTTGTTCATGGCCTTGCGGCCTGAATGTGTTTTTATTATATTTAAGTGGAGTTGATTTTTTGTCATGCGTAAAATTTTGAAAACTTGCATTGTTGCAACATGTTTGGTGACATCGGTGTTAATTGTGCCTTTGTCGGCTTCTGCGAACTCTTGCTATCGAGTCCACCCCACCTTCCCTTTGCTTTTGAGGGAAATTGATGGTGAGGAGGTTACTCACTCTGACACTGTTCAACTCGGAACAGGAACAACGGTTCTGACTTTTGCTGTTCACTCTAACGACATTGCCAAACTCAAACAATTGAAAAAACCAGTTCTGAAAGTTACATTTAACGGTACTGTTGGTGACTTCGGTAGCGCCTGCACCGCTTACCCGCTGGGACATTATACATTGACCCTGAAAAATGATTTTGGCCATGAAATCAAATATCAGGTGAGTCCTGCTTGTGACCTAGCGAGCTTTGACATTACACATACGTCGGGTCTGAAACTTATAATCGATCCGGATCCGGACGTTGACATGGACTTATGCCAGGGAACATACAGGGGACACGTCAGTGGTTCGGTATTGGGAGCTGCGGGTGTTGATCAAGCTGATAACACTGGGCTAAAAGTATTCGTCGAAGACGGGATAGATGGAGTCGTGGTCGGTGTAAATGCTGCTACTAAGAGTAGGCATCCCAAAGCTCGTCACTCCGGAGTCTCTTCGTCGAAGTTGCTAACAAAAAAACCTAAACTTAGCGTAACTTCAAATACAATTCCCTGGAAAGGTGGGGGACACGTAAAAAACACAGTGTCTAGCTATCCATATTTGAGTGATGGCTACCGTACTCCTAAAACGAATAATAAGCAGAATAGTTGGGATAGTAGCACCAATCCTTGTACTATGGCTCGGACAAAGCGCCGAGATGTGGGTTGCAGCTACGTGCAAACTGAGTATTACCGTAGCGGACAGAACGAACCAACAGTCCGTTACTCGGAGAAAATGACCGCAGTTACAACGGCGCGTACTGTTCGTAAGAAGAATGACCAGTTGCCTCTTTTAGTTCGTAGCTTCTGATAAATAGTTTCCAGTCTAGCCCTTGTGTTGTTCGGCTCCGGCCTTCTTGCTGGAGCCCATCCGGTTTGAATTTCTCGCTTTCATTTTTCTTTGCACCCTTCGTCATTTTGCGCTACACTTTGCTCCGACTATCTTTCCGGCCGTTGCTTGCTTGATTGATCGGTTTGTGGTGTTTTGTTTCGAACTGTTTTTTCGTTGGGTCTGACCGTTTTGGTCGATGATTTTTTTGGTGTGAAACAATGTCAGGACATTCGCAATTTAAAAATATTATGTATCGCAAAGGTGCTCAGGATGCAAAAAAAGCGAAGATTTTTTCTAAGATTTCACGAGAAATTACTGTTGCGGTGAAAGAAGGTGGGGCCGACGCCAACAACAATACTAGACTGAGATCTGCGCTCATTAGCGCCCGTTCGGAGAACATGCCCAACGATAACATCGATAGAGCTATAAAAAAGGCTCTTGGGGAAGATGGCGACAACGATTATCATTCCGTTAGGTACGAGGGTTATGGTCCCGGTGGAGTTGCCGTGATAGTGGAGGGACTGACCGACAACAAGAACCGAACCGCATCTGATGTTCGATCCTCTTTTTCCAAGCATGGTGGGAGTTTGGGTGAATCCAATAGCGTGATATTTCAGTTTGATCGGACTGGATATATCTTGTACGACAAGGAATCAGCATCGGAGGATGCCTTGTTAGAGATTGCGTTGGAATACGATGCGAATGACATCACCTCAACGGATGATGGGTACGAAGTGCTCTGCTCAATAGAAAAAACAGTTCCACTGCGGGATGCTCTGATGGTAAAGTTTGGTAATCCGATTTCCTCTGGCATCACCTGGCGGCCTAAGAATTTTGTGTCGGTTGGAACAGAAACCCTAAAAACGTTAACAAAATTAGTTGATGTTCTCGAAGATAATGACGATGTTCAGCTGGTGGTCACCAATTGCGAATGATTCCATTCCAGCGCTATTGGTGGATAGTTATGCTGGTTTCAGACGATGAGTTACAAATTCTTGTAATTTCCCCTAGTTATATGTATAAGATAATGTATTCTTCTCAGTGGGAATGTGGTTGAATTGTCGATTAGTTGCGATCCATCTTCCTGAGGAGAAGTTGGCGAGATGCTTTCTTGTTCATAGTAAGCACGTAAAGTTGGATGCCCAAATGGTTTGTGGTGTCCGTTCGGTCTTGATGAAGCAGTTTCCGGATCCGCGCTGATCCTTCTGCTATCATTGGGTGATACATTTTACGGAAGTTTAACCGAAAAAAGGAAAAAAAAATCATGTTAGAAGTTTCGTTGGAAAAATTATTTGAAGTGGGCGCACATTTTGGCCATCAGATGCGACGCTGGAATCCCAAAATGGCTCCCTACATATATGGGTCCAAGGACAAAGTTCATATCATCAACCTGGATAAAACCATGTTTCTGATGAAGGAAGCCATGAACGTTGCCCGGGAAATTGCTGCTGCAGGTGGCCGTGTCCTGTTCGTGGGGACTAAAAGACAAGCCAGCGACCGGTTAGCGGAATCGGCCACCAAATGTGGACAATATTATGTGAATCATCGTTGGTTGGGGGGAATGCTGACCAATTGGAAAACAGTTTCCCAGTCGTTGAAAAAACTAGAAAAATTGGAGAATAGGCTTAAAGATCAGGAAGTTGTTTTAAAGAAAAAAGAAATTCTGCAACTGCAGCGCAGCATCGATAAATTGAACAAATCGCTGGGAGGTGTGCGCCGCATGGGAGGACTTCCTTCGTTGCTTTTTGTCCTGGATACCAATGTTGATCGCACTGCCGTTGAAGAAGCTCGAGTGCTCGGCATACCGGTTGTGGGCATCTGTGATACCAATTCTGATCCTTCGCTAATCAATTATCCGATCCCGGGAAATGATGATTCCCTGCGGGCAATAGACTTATATTGTTCACTGTTTGAAAGCGCTGTTATAGATGGTATTCAGCGTGGATTGGTCTCGGCCGGTGTTGATGTGGGTGCGCTGGAGACTAGCGTAGAAGAACTTGTGGGGCAGACAAGCGGTAATGATTCGCCTTCTAACTCGGCAACGACTTCCATTGATACCATCGGTGATGGCGATGATGGTTTGGCTTCGGAATAATCTGGGGGAATGATTAGAGTTTGGAAACAATAAAATCGTTTAAAAATTTAGCTAATGAAGGGATGTAATTCTTATGTCACAAATAACTATGGATAATGTTAAAATTCTTCGGGAAAGAACCGGTTCCGGCATGATAGACTGCAGGAAAGCTCTGGAGGCCTGCGATGGTGATGTTGAAAATGCCATCGATTGGCTGCGGAAAAAAGGATTTGCGTCTGCTGCGAAAAAGTCTGGACGATTGGCGGCCGAAGGATTGATTTGCGTTGCTGTGCAGGACACTCACGGAGCTTTGATTGAAGTGAATGCCGAAACAGATTTTGTGGCCCGCAGTGAACTCTTCCAAACCTACGTAAGTAACGTTGCCAAAATCGCCTGCGAAACAAAATGCGACATAGCTACCATTGGTGGTTGTACTTATCCAAAAACCGGTTGCACTGTCAACGACGAATTATCGAATTTAATCGCTGTGATTGGTGAAAATATGAATCTGCGGCGTGTTGCTCATGTGGATGTATCCGTTGGTGTTGTGGCGGTCTATGTGCACAACAAAATTGCTGATAATCTCGGGAAAATTGGTGTATTGGTAGGACTTGAATCCAGTGGTGATCCATCTAACCTGCTGAAATTGGGACATATGATTGCGATGCACATTGTTGCGACCAATCCGTTGTCCGTCACCGTTGATGGGCTGGACGCAGCGCTGTTAGAACGGGAGCGTTCTGTTGCCATCGAACAAACGAGAAACATGGGTAAACCGGAGGCGTTTGTGGATAAAATCGTAGAGGGGCGTATGAGGAAATTCTACGAGGAAGTCGTGTTGCTGGAGCAAATTTTCGTAATGAACGATAAGATCCGCATTAAAGATCTATTGGAGACCACCAGCATTGAATTGGGTGCTCCCATCACCATCACCGGCTTTGAAAAATTCGTTTTAGGAGAAGGCATAGAAAAGCAGGCGGTGGATTTTGCCGCCGAGGTTGCTGCGCAGTTGACGTAGCTGAATTTGTCGTTTTTGTTGGATTTATTCGCCTATGAACAAAAAATATCGTCGAATTTTGCTGAAAATTTCCGGTGAATTTTTGATGGGAAATTTAAGTTTTGGATTGGATGTTAAAACCGTTGATCGCATAGCCGGAGAAGTTCGGGTTGCCTATGAAAATGGTTGTGAGATTTGTATTGTTATCGGTGGTGGTAATATTTTTCGCGGAGTTTCTGCTGCATCCTATGGCATGCACCGAGCGGCAGCGGACAACATAGGTATGCTGGCCACAGTCATGAATTCCATTGCGTTTCAGAATTCCATGGAAAAAATTAAAGTGCCATCCAGGGTTATGTCTGCCATTGCTATGCCAACCGTTTGTGAACCATATGTGCGCAGAAAAGCTCTGCGGCATATAGAAAAGCATCGAGTAGTTATCTGCGCTGCCGGGTCCGGTAATCCCTATTTCACAACTGATACCGCCGCTGCGCTGCGCGCTCTTGAGATTGGCTGTGATGTTATCATGAAAGCCACAAAAGTGCCGGGGATTTATACATCTGATCCAGAAAAAGACTCAAATGCACAGTTTATGAAAAAGGTTACTTATCGAGATGTAATAGATAAAAACATAATGGTCATGGATCATACTGCAATATCTCTCGCGAAAGAAAATGCTATTCCAATTATTGTTTTTTCTTTAAAAGAAGAAGGAAATTTATGTAACATATTGTCTGGAAGTGGTCATTACTCCATAATGGTACCGGATAATGTCGGTGGTGGTTCATAGAACGGAGAAAAACGTATGCTTTTGGAAAATCTACGAAAGAAAATGAACGCGAGTTTCGATGTTTTGCTCAAAAATTTTAGTGGATTAAGAACTGGTAGAGCTTCCATTGCAATCCTAGATAATAT
>JAIRZO010000095.1 GCA_031267195.1 Holosporaceae bacterium
AGGCATTGTATTAGCCACGAATACAAAATGTGGCGCCAATTTCTGACTATCTACCATTCTTGTGGGAAAATATCTTTGGTGAACGCGCATCGGCACTATTATAGCTTCTTCCGGCAACCGCATAAATTTATCTGGAATATCAGCAAAAAATACCACGGGGTATTCAACCAATCCCACAATTTCGTTCATGAGAGCATCCGGAACCTCTACACATACGCCGCAATGCCGAGATTCTACTGCGCTAACTGACTGTAATATTACGCGTTTTCTCTCCTCAGGATCCACTATAACGAAAGCTTCCCGAAGTTTCTCGAGATACTCAGTAATGTTTCCGGCATAAATTTTTTCGACATCTATGTCTGCGGTAACATGCAATGATTCTCCACTATCCGAGCGATGCATGAACAAATGTCCTGTGGTAAAATCTCTTGATTGGAGACCAATTTCATCAAATCCTATGGGCATCAATTTTCCATCAAACACACACATAATGTGCGTTATGGGGCGCACAAACCTAAACATTTTTGGCCCCCAATGCATCGATTTTGGCCACGGAATACCAACGACAGCATCTCGAACAATGACATCCAAAAAATCCGTTGCAACTCCCGGCTCATGCACGACATTTGCAACCAAAAATGTTTTTTTATCAATAACTTTTTCATTGCAGCAATCCCGTGAAACATTAATGGATTTTAGAAATCCATCGATGGTTTTCGCAGGAGCCGTAACCTGCGGTCCCTTTTTTTCCTCCGTAAATCCTGGAATTTCCGGATTCAGTCGAGCACCAAAAACCATTCTCCGCGGTGTGATGTAGTGCACCGGATTTTCATAAGCTATGCGAAATTTCTCAAACCCAGATATCAGCAGATTAGCAAAGGAATCAACGGCACTGGATTGAAAGCGAGACGGAATTTCCTCAACCATTATTTCCAGCAGAAAATCTTTTTTGCTCATTTTTTATCATCCATTTTTTCATTTTCCTCAGATTTTTCTAATTTCTTCATTTGAGCTTCGCAACACATTTTCACCAATGCTCGCACTCTGGCGATGCGATCTACTCGTTCCACCACACTTAATGCTCCGCGAGCATCCATGAGATTGAACACATGACTCGCCTTTATACATTGATCATAGGCCGGCAATACCAGCTGATACTTAAGCAAATTATAGCATTCAACTTCCGCATCTACGAAATGGCGCTTCAGCTGATCAACATCAGCTAATTTGAATGAATATTCGGAAAATTCCTGCTCCTGCTGCAGGCAAACATCCCGGTAGGTAATCCTATCAACACCTTCCTTCCCATTCCAATTCAGATCATAGACATTATCCACATTTTGTAAGAACATGGCGAGGCGTTCCAGACCATAGGTAAGCTCCACCATCACCGGATCGCAGGTATATCCTCCCACCTGTTGAAAATACGTGAATTGCGTAATTTCCATTCCATCACACCACACTTCCCAGCCAAGTCCAGCTGCGCCCAGCGTTGGACTTTCCCAATCATCCTCCACGAATCTTATGTCATGTAATGTATTGTCTATGCCAAGAGCGGCTAGACTGTGCAGATACACATTCCTAATCTCCGAAGGAAATGGTTTGATAATCGCCTGAAATTGATGATGCTTTTGTACTCGATTTGGATTATTCCCGTATCTGCCATCCGCTGGTCGACGAGATGGTTGAACATAGGCGGCCCTCCAGCTATCTTTTCCAAGAGCGCGGATTAGCGTATGGGGACTAAAAGTGCCAGCTCCTACCTCAACATCGTGAGGTTGTAGCAAGGCGCAACCGTAGGAGCTCCAATACTGCTGTAATGAAATGATTATATCTTGAAAGCTCATTCGCATTTTTCCTTCAATCCAAGTAGAATATCCATAGCCATTTTCGGCGTTGTATTATTGAAATCAATTCGTTGAATCTGCGCTTTCATCGCACAAGATTCGCATTGATCCGTCTCGTACAGTAATTCCATTTGATTGAACGCTGTTTTTTCGAAACTGTTGCCATGTCTTTTGTTTTCTTCAGATTCAAACTTTTTTAAAAGTTCTCTGGCACGCTTAACCACAGATTTTGGAATACCGGCGAGGCTGGCCACGTGTATACCATAGGATTTATCAGCAATGCCATCAATGATTTTATGATAAAAAATCACTTCGCTATTCCACTCCTGTACCTGCATTGTTTTACAGCGAATGTTTGGAAGCGAATGCTGCAGCGCCGTTAATTCCCGGTAATGGGTAGCAAATAATACGCGGCATTTATTGGTCCTATAGAGGCTTTCCATTACAGCCCAGGCAATGGAAAGACCGTCATAGGTGGAAGTTCCGCGGCCCACTTCATCCAATATCACGAACGACTTTTCGGTGGCCTGATTTAATATGGTGGCGGTTTCTACCATTTCCGTCATGAATGTGGACCTACCACGAACAATATCATCCGATGCTCCTATGCGGGAAAACAACCTATCCACAATGCCTATTTTTGCTGCAGTTGCCGGCACATAGCTTCCAATTTGCGCCATAACCACCATCAGTGCATTTTGTCTAAGATAGGTGCTCTTACCCGCCATATTTGGCCCCGTCAACAGAAGTATTCTATCGGATAAATCAAGCTCACAATCATTGCTGGAGAAATTTTCCGTATAAATTTCCAACACCGGATGCCGACCATTTTTTATCTGCAGCACCGGATCCAATGTCATTTCTGGACGCACATATTTTCGTTCAACGGCGATATGAGCAAAGTTCGTATATATATCAATGCAGGATAGAAATTTTATGGCATAGAGCAATTCTGCATAATTGTTCATTACTTCTTTCACAATTTTAAGATAAATCTCCCGTTCCAATCGACTCCATTCATCAAATGCTTCGATCAACTTGGCTTCTATTGAAATAAGTTCTTCTGTGGTATAGCGAACGACATTCAGCAAAGTTTGCCGATGCACAAATTTATCACCCAATTTATGCTTCTGGGAAGCAGGAATCTCCACGTACCATCCGATAATGCCATTGTACTTTATGCGCAAATTATTAGCAGAGGTTTCAGACACATACTGTGCCTGCAACTGAGTTATAAGATCTTCACTATGATTTTTAATATACTTCAGCTCATCCAATTTTTTCGAATAGCCATCCGCAATAACACCTTCCCTGGTAGCCACAGGCAATTTTTCTATCAGAGCAGTTTCCAATAATTTTAATAG
>JAIRZO010000030.1 GCA_031267195.1 Holosporaceae bacterium
ACATTGACTATAGTTTGCTGTTGCTGGGACAAAAAGTCAATGCAGACGCCATACACAAACAATGCAAAAAATGATCTGAAGATATCACAGATTAGGTATGCAGCGCTTACGTTCCATGCTATACTTACTCTATTTTAGGGCAACAAAGCAGTTATACCAAATAGTTAAGAGCCATAAAAAACGTTAACTAAGAGTTTTAAATGAACCAATCGATGATGCAAGCACAGTCGACTAATATTCGAATTCTTCCACATAATGTAGAAGCGGAGCAGTCGTTGCTGGGGGCAATTCTGTTCAGTAATGAGTGTTTTGAGCAAATATCAGAATTTTTGTTGCCAAAGCATTTTGCTACTCCGGTGCACGAGAATATATATGATGCAATCTGTAAACTTATTTCTCAGGGGTTTATCGCTGATCCTATCACTCTTAAGGCATATTTCGAAAAGCGTGAGGAACTAAAGGACATAGGTGGCGGCAATTATCTGATTCAGCTAGTAAATTCCGTAATTTCCATTGCCTCCGCGGTAGATTATGCGCGACTGATCTGCGATTTGTATATTCGCCGACAGCTGATTTTGATAGGCGAAGATCTGTCCCACAACGCGCTTTCCTTTTCGGTTGACGTGAAAATTACTGATCAAATTGAGGAGGCGGAAGCAAAACTGTATGCCATATCAATGTTCAACCAGCGTGGAGGTTTCGTTTCTTTTTCCGAAGCCATATCATCCACGATGGAATCCATTGAAAATGCCTACAAAAGTGACAGCAGCATTACGGGAATTACAACTGGATTCATCGATCTCGACAAATGGTTGGGTGGGTTAAATAAATCTGATGTAATAATTCTTGCGGGACGTCCATCCATGGGAAAAACTGCGCTCGCCACAAACATTGCTTTCAATGCAGCATTAGCGCTGATGAAAAAGACAGACGGCGGCGGCAAGGTAGCATTCTTTTCTCTAGAAATGTCAAAAGAGCAATTGGTAACGCGTATTCTTTCTCAGGAAAGTCAAATTCCGTCGGAAAAAATCAGACGGGGAGAAATAAGAGAGGAGGATTATGCCAGGCTCATTACCAATGGTCAACTTATGATGGAGTTACCATTATTTATTGATGATACACCGGCCCTTACGGTATCTTCGATCAGAATCAGAGCAAGGAAATTGCAGCGCCAGTATGGTTTGGATTTGATAGTTATCGACTATTTGCAATTGCTGCAGGGCGCTGCTGACAGAAAAAATGAAAATCGTGTGCAGGAAATTTCCGAAATTACGAGATCTCTAAAATCTCTGGCCAAGGAATTGGATATTCCGGTATTGGCCCTGTCCCAGCTGTCCAGAGCAGTGGAATCTCGGGATGACAAGCGGCCTCAGTTGTCAGATTTGCGGGAGTCCGGTTCCATTGAGCAGGATGCAGATGTAGTATGTTTCATATTTCGAGAAGAATATTACGAGGCTCGCCGTGAGCCGGCAAGTGGAACTGAAGAACATGTCAAATGGCTTGATAGAATGACGAAAACCCATAATTTGGCGGAATTAATTCTAGCCAAACAGAGGCATGGTCCCATCGGCACCATTCGCCTGTTTTTCGATGGTAGATTCACAAAGTTCGATAATTTATCTGATAGTAAAAAGACGGCTCATGACTAGATCTTCCATAACATCATCTGCTTTATCTTTAGCTGAGAATTTTTCCACCTCAACCGAGGGTAAAAGTGCCGCAAATTTTTTGTACAGGGTTGAACCACATATTCTAGCCGCTGCCGTAATTAACCTTGATAATGTTGCAGCTAACTTTCATAAAATAAGATCGGAGCTTACTTCTGCTACCATAACTGGAGCAGTAGTTAAGGCTGATTCTTACGGATTTGGGGCTGTGCCAGTCAGCCGAAGATTATATGCAGAAGGCTGCAGGTACTTCTTTGTTGCCACCATAGAGGAAGGCATCGAAATTAGGACAATCCTAGGGTGCGATGCCGAGATTTTTGTGCTTTCCGGCCTGCTGGATAATACAGAATCGCTGCTGCTGAAACATAGATTGACGCCGGTTCTAAACGATCTTCGTCATGTGGAATTGTGGATTGATTTTGCAAAAAAAATTAACCTAAAGCTAAGTGCTGTTGTGCAGATTGATACCGGTATACATAGAAATGGCCTGTCGGAAAAAGAATTTTATCGCTGCAAAGATGAGCTTATGAAAAATATTTCTATTATGTTTATTCTAAGTCACCTAGCCTGCGCCGATGATGTCAACAGCAACATGAACGAACAACAACTACAAAAATTCCGAAAGATTCTAAAATCCGTCGGCAATGTCAAGGGCAGTTTTTCAGCCACCAATGGTGTGTTTTTGGGAAAGGATTATCACTTCGACATCATTCGCCCCGGGAAATCCATCTATGGTTTTTCCATAAGAGAGGATTTTATCGGCAGCATGCGGCCGGTGATGGATTTGTTTGCCAGGGTGGTGCAGGTGAGCAATTTGGAAAAAGGAGATAGCGTTGGCTACGGAGCAACTTTTGTCGCTCAAAAACCAACAAAAACAATAACCATTGGCATGGGCTATGCAGATGGGTTTATGCGAAAATTTTCAGGATTTGGTTGTGGTTTTCTGGGCGGGAAAAAAATCCACATGATTGGGCGCATTTCTATGGATTACATAGTTCTTGATGCGACCGGCGTTGATCCACTATACTTGCGGACAGGAGCCTGGGTTGCATTGACCCGTTCCGATGACCATACTTTGGAAAAATGGGCTTTGGAATTGGGAACGGTACCTCACGAAATGAGTTGCCGAATAGGAAGTCGAGTTAAAAAAGTTTATGTCCCGGATCCAATGGAGTTAATTGATAAATGCTAGGTTTTTTCGATCAGAATACTCTTTTGCTTATGATTGCTTTACCATTGCTTTTGTTGGTTGTATCGCATATATTCAACGGTGTTGCTGTATGCAGCACAATGACTAATCTGGTAGCGTCAGTGGGTGTCTACACCCTATCCGCCCTGCAGGGAATTGGGAAAATTACTTTTTTTGCTGCCAGTGGAATAAAGAGTTGTTTTGCGCCTCCGTTCTATTTCAGATCCACCATAAACCAAATTATCGTCATCGGTTTCTATTCACTGCCTATTGTGGGATTGACTGCGCTTTTTGCCGGGATGGTGTTAGCAATGCAGATGCACGTAGGGTTCACGCGATTCAATGCAGAGGGATCCATTGCCTCCGTGGTTGTGATATCGATGACTCGGGAACTGGGGCCGGTTTTTGCCGGATTAATGGTGGCTGGCCGCATGAGTTCGTCCATAGCAGCGGAACTGGGATCTATGCGGGTTAGCGAACAAATCGACGCTCTAGTAACTCTCCACGTTGATCCGCTCAAATTTCTCGTGGCGCCGAGAATTGTGGCTGGAGTTCTTACGTTACCTCTGCTGGTTTTTGTGGCGGATGTGATAGGTGTTTTGGGGGGGATGATCGTATCGACAACGCTGCTGAATTTTTCCGTTGGATCCTACGTTGTTCAGACCATCAGTAATCTTGAGCTGATGGATGTTCTATCTGGGCTGGCGAAGGCTGCGGCTTTTGGATTTTCCATCGCTTGTTTTGGATGTTATCACGGTTTTAATAGTGAATTGGGAGCTCGTGGTGTTGGCGAATCCGCAACAACTGCAGTGGTTTCTTCCTGTATTTGCATACTTGGTTTAAATTACTTATTAACGGCGGTATTTTTTGGCATATGACTAAAATTGTCTTCGAAAATGTTCATAAAAAATTTCACAACAATTTTCGTGTATTGAATGGTGTATCTCTTAAAGTTGCAGATAAAGAGGTGCACGTTATACTTGGAAGGTCCGGCTGTGGGAAATCGGTGCTGCTAAAATGTCTGCTGGGAATCCTACAGGTGGACAGCGGAGATATACTTGTGGATGGCCTAAGTGTAAAAAAAAAGGAACAACATAGAGATTATATTAGAAAGTTTAGCATATTGTTTCAGGGGAATGCCCTGTTCGATTCCATGACAATTCGAGGGAATGTGGAGTTTGGTTTGCAGCAGATAAATCGCAATAAATCGGAGTGCAGAAGCATTGCAGAGGAGAAATTGTTAGCGGTTGGACTGGACAGACGGATATTTGATCTCTACCCGGCAGAAATTTCTGGTGGAATGCAAAAAAGGGCAGCTCTTGCTCGAGCTATTGCCATAGAGCCGGAGGTGCTGTTGTTTGATGAGCCCACCTCTGGTCTGGATCCGATTACCAGTGGTGTCATTTGTCATTTGCTAAGGGATACGGTAACAAAACTTCAGATTACCTGTCTAACCATCACCCATGATCTAAAGGTTGCGGAGTTTTTATCGGATCACTCATCCATACTGAATGACGGAGCCATAATTTGGACAGGAAAAACAAAAGAAATGAAACGCTGTGGGGATGAATTTGTCGAAAATTTCTATCGAGCATCCCACAGTATATTAGAGGTGAGTGCTTAAAAGCTTTTGTTCCCTTGCTTCGGAATACTGCCAGGCAATGTGATTGGTCTTTTTATAAAAAAATGTTTCAAGTTAACTTTTAATTAAACAAATTAATGTAGAGTAATATATCACTGTCAATCTCGGCTATAAAATTAGTAGTGATATCTGGCTTATTTTTTTAACTCTTTTCAATTTCTGCGTGATTTTAATCAAGGAATATGCTAAGAATTAGCCATTTTTTCGGTAAATTTTTATTATAATTTTAGGAGATATTGCATGAAAAAAAATATTCTTATATTAAATTTATGCTTGTGTTTTACATTTAATGCTTTAGCCGTCCACAAGACGGATTTTTCTGAGATCGATTTATCAGGGGATAAAAAAAATATTGAAATGGAGGTAATTGGTTCAGATACTGCTGGAGTGAACACGGAAGTTCCGACGGGGGGTATCAGTTCCCGCTCTCAGATTTTGCCGGAGGAAAACGACATAATAGCCAATAACCTGGCGCTGCTGGCTGAGACTTTGAAAACAAAGAAAGTTGCTAGATTGGCTTCTTTTGACGGAGGAGGAATCAGAGGGATCCTGTTTGCTGTGGCGCTGGTAACATTAGAACAGAAGACCAAACTACCGATAGCGGCACTATTCCATATGTTTATCGGCACATCAACCGGAGGATTCGCAGCGGTGGGTCTGAACATTCCGGACCCCGTGGACGCAAAAAAACCGAAATATACTGCTGAAAAACTAATGGACCTATACATGAATGGTGGGCCACTGATATTCACAAAGCTATCAATGATACAGCGAATGCTCGTCCTATTCCGGGATAAGTATTCTGTTGTTCAATTTGACAGACTACTGACCGAGTATTTTGGGGATACGACCATGGCAGATCTGCTAAACGATGTTCTCATTTCCTATTGCAATGTGAGCAGGGGAGGGACAACGGAATTCATTAAATCGTCATCTGCAAGAGAGGACCAATACTGGGCACAGTGGCAACAGACTAGAAACGGAATTCCTGCAGTTCCCGGCGGATCGGGATGCAACACGGCGGACTCTGGCTCGCAGGATTCCAGCCAAAATCAAGCATCGAGCTCCGGCTCGTCTCTGATTCTTGCTTCCGGCTCATTGTCGGTTCCGGATGTCGTGAGCAAGATTGTTTCTGCGGATGCCCAGGTTCTTTCATTGGGAGAAGCCATACAGAATCTGGGACAGAAAATTGTCGAAACTAGGCAGAGCATCCTGGGACCAGGCTCTAGTGGAATCCCTGCCATGTCTCGGAAATCGAGAGATAATTTTTTTGCAAGAGATGTTCTTCGAGCCACGTCTGCGGCTCCAACATATTTTCCTCCGTTCCGATTGCAAACATTTCAGCAGGTTGTTACAAAATCCAGGGACTACATTGCGGACGCCATGGATGGTGGTTTATCCGCAAATAAGCCCCACGTGAACGGCCTTATAGAAATGTTCCAGCAATATCCGGAAGCTGATTCCTATATGGTTGTGTCATTCGGTACAGGATCGGTTGTTGACGTGAGCGTGAAAGTTGCACCAGCGTCACTGGTGGGACTTGCCCTGAAGCTGCCGGAAATATTCATGGGAGATGAGGAAAAAATGAATCATCACCTGCTCAAAATTTTTGGAAAAATCATTCCTGACAAAAGCATTTTT
>JAIRZO010000100.1 GCA_031267195.1 Holosporaceae bacterium
TGTAGACTATCGATGATGACGAATTTCAGATCCGGTTTTATATTTTTTTGGGCAATGCCATCATCTAATAGAAAAAAATCGTAGCTGCCACTGGCTTCCGCCAGCTGCGCTCCCATTGCTCGATCTTCATTGACGAAAACATCCGCTACCCTGGCCAGAAGCATTGGTTCGTCTCCAACCTCTTCAAAGGAATGAATTGCTGGATCAACTTTGATGATATTTCCAATATCGTGACCTGTTTTTCGACCATATCCGCGACTCAGAACAGCTACTTTTTTTTTGTGGGCTTTTAAAATGCTACAAAAAGCTGAAACCACAACGGTTTTTCCTGATCCTCCAGCGGTTATGGCTCCCACCGCGATGGTTTTTGCCCAACGACTTTTATACTTGTATTGTTTTTCGTAGTTCATGTGGGAAATGGTCGCATAAACAGTGCTCAGTGGCTTCAAAAGATATCTCAACAGCGCACTTGGAGGAGAAAACCAAAATTCTGGAGTCTTAAAGAACATCGTGGATCATCGCTTCAATTTATGTGACTTGCAATACCTGATGGAAATGGATTATACATCCGATTACATAATAAATTGTATATTTATACCGAAGTAAAATTACTGGCGACGTTTAGCAGGTTAATATAACCCGGAACTTTTAATATGGAGCATATTGTAACGATTGAGGAAAATAATTCGCGGGCCGACCGCGTTGTAAAAAATATCTGTGGGGATCTGGGTTATGTTTTTCTGCAAAAAATTTTCCGAACTAATCGCGTAAAGATCAATGGGAAAAAAGCAAGGGCCGGAGACAGAGTCCAGGTTGGAGATGCGATTGAAATTTATGCGCCACTTGCGGTGACCACAGGCGAAAGCGGAATTACCTCCTGCTATTCCACCAACGCACAACTGCTGACGCAACTGCAGGAAATGATAATATTTGAAGATGACGGCATGCTAGCCATCAATAAACCCAATCATCTGGCGGTGCAAATGGGCAGCAGAGTCTCCATTTGTGTAGAAACATTCATCAACGCCTATGGACACGGTCAGTGCCGTCTGGTGCATCGCCTTGACAAGGATACATCGGGAATTCTGCTGATTGCCAAGACCAAGCTCATGGCCCGTCGATTAACCCAATTGTTTCGGGAAAACAAGATACATAAAACATATCTGGCAGTGGTGGATGGAGTAGTTCGAAAGCCCGGTACCATCGATGTTTTTTTGGGAAAATCCTTCTTTGGAAACGAGGAAAAGATGTGCATTGTTCCTGATGGCCAGAATCCAGATGCTCGACGCTCCACTACTCACTACAAACCATTGTGTACAACGGGGAAATATACGCTGCTGGAATTAAAACCCATCACCGGTCGCAAGCATCAATTAAGATTACACTGCAGTGATATGCTGCGAGCTCCCATTGTGGGAGATGTCAAATACGGATGGAAAACGAAAACAGAGTTGGAATTGGAAAGGATTGGCATGACAACGATGAATTTTGCTGGAGGTTTTCTATTCTTGCATGCGCATAAACTTATTATAGAAGATATGGGAATCAGAATTATTGCTCCACCTCCACCGCACATGTCCAGTGCCATCACATTTTTTCATCAAAAAAAACATTAACCAATGTTATTCGCGGTTGTCGTCGCTTTTGTAATATTTATTTGACATCAACATTCTTACGTATTACTATGTATTAGCATGCTGATACATAGTGTGGAGGAAATTATGGATGATGACCATCATAGCGTTGATTTAACGGATATAGCTGAAGCAATTTTGTTGCTCAGAACCAAAAGTGAAGTTGAAAGTTTTCTTATGGATTTATGTACTCCTCAGGAAATCAAAGCGTTAAGGGAGCGGTGGTATGTGTGTCAACTGTTACATAGCAGAAAATTATCATACCGCACCATAAGTGAATTAACGGGGGTGAGCACCACCACAATTACCAGGGTGTCTAGGTTTTTGAATGATGAACCATATCATGGTTATAGAACAGTTCTAGAAAGGATGGAAAAAAATGTCGAAAATGCTAACAATAATGACGATCATGCTGTTGAGCGTACTGCCGGGCTGCGAAAAGCCGTCAGAAGGTAATAGAATATCTATTTGCAAAGTAATAGAACATGAGGCCATAAATTCCGTCGTTTCGGGAATTCAATTCCATCTGAAAGACAAAAAGAATTTGCTGTATGATATTGAAACCGCTCAGGGGAATCCGTCCCTGGCGGCGCAGATTGCTGCGAAATTCGCAAATTCAGGTAGCAGTGTTGTGGTGGCCGTTGGGACTACGCCGGCCCAGTGTATTTTTGACTACGCCAAAAAAGGCAAAACAAAACTGATTTTTAGTTCCGTTACTGATCCAGCAACAATTTCGAAATCGCTTAAAAATTCCAACACCAGTGGCGTCTCGAATTTTGTGAAACTGGAACCTCAGGTTGATCTATTTAAAAAAATACAACCGGAATTAAAAAAACTTGGGATAATTTTTAATACCGGAGAAGCAAATTCTGTCGCCATAGTGGAGGAATTGAGGAAAATTGTGGGCAACTATGGTATCGAGCTAATAGAACAGGGTATTCAGAAATCATCGGATATTCCCCAGGCCATCGGTCACCTGGCGGAAAAAGTTGATGCCGTATTCATCAGCAACGACAATACCGTCCTGGGAGGGATGTCCTATGTGGTCAAAGTGTGTAATCTCAACAAAATTCCAGTTTACGTCAGTGATACGGATCAGGTAGAAAAGGGCTGCTTGGCGGCTTTGGGTCCAAATCAATATGCCATTGGCATTCAGACGGGAAAAATGATTGACAGGGTATTGAACGGCGAAGACATCAACGGCATTGCCATTGAATATCCGGCCAAAACGGAATTATTTATAAATCTTAAGGCGGCCGCCAACCTTGGCATCCGGATAGATGGGAAAATTTTAGAAAACGCTGATAAAGTGTTTGGAAATTAAGAATGTTTACTTTTCAAGAATTACTAATGAGTCTTGACGTGGGGCTTATTTATGGTCTGGTTTCCATCGGTATTTATCTCAC
>JAIRZO010000059.1 GCA_031267195.1 Holosporaceae bacterium
AACAAATGAAGTAGAGATGGTTTGTACAGATGGGAACCCATCGTAGGCAGAGGTTTTTGAAGAAGACACAGACCTAAAACATATTGTAACCAAGTCAGAAACCTGCTTGGTATGAGTCATACAGTTCTGTGTTGCGATATTATCTCGTAAGATTGCATCGAAAAACCAAATGTTACTCAAAATCAGAGGAAATGCTTGGGTTATCAATAACTCTACTGCTTAATAAACATGCATTGCTATCTATATAGCGCAATCCCCAATTTCCCGATGAATTCCTCGATTTTTGGCGCCACCATACTCCTCCATTTGCTGCCGGAAAACACTCCATAGTGCCCTACTCCTTTCTGCAAATAGTGCATGCGCATGGTTTTTGGAATATTTGAACACAGTGTATGGGCGGCATAGGTTTGGCCTGGCGCTGAAATATCATCATTTTCTCCTTCAATGGTTAGAAGTGCACAATTTCTGATAGCCCTAAGATCCAGCACACCTCCCTGGTATTTCATAACTCCACGCGGCAGTTCATAGGTCTGAAAAACCTTTTCGATAGTCTCCAAATAATAGACATCATCCATGTCCAGTACCGAAAGATATTCGTCATAGAAAGTGGCATGCTTTTGGACAGCTCCGTCATTTTTTAGGATTTTATCCTCCAGAAATGTCGTGTGAGCCCGGTGGTGAGAATTGGGATTCATGTTAATGAAGGCTGTCAGCTGAACAAAGCCGGGATATACACGCCGGCCTGCTCCCGGATGTCCGGCAGGAATGATGGTGAGAAATTTTTTTTCAAACCAGGAGAGGGGATGAGATTCCGCTAACACGTTTACCTTGGTGCGATTGGCCCGCGGATCTATGGGTCCTCCCATGGGGATGATACTTACTGGTCTACAAGGATCGTTCGCCTCTTCCAGCAGAGCCGCCAGTGCCAGTACCTGCACCGCCGGCTGGCAGACCGCCATCACATGAACGCCGGGACCCATGTGATGCAAAAAATCAACGAGATAGAACAAATAGTTATCCAGACTAAAATTTCCCGCCGCCAGCGGCACATGGCGAAGACTTTTCCAGTCGGTGATGTAGACATCATGGCGCGGAATCATGCGCTGAACAGTGTCTCGCAGCAAAGTAGAAAAATGTCCTGATACTGGAGCAATTATGAGGACTTTTGGCTCCGCTGGACTTTGATTTTCTTTGCTAAAATGAATGAGATCACAGAAATCTTTCTTGAGAACGGTGGTTTGGTATACAGGAATTTTCACAGTTTCCGGAGTAGCGCCACGTCTGCCTGCCTTTTGGGGAATTTCAACAAAATCGATATTAAACTCCGGCTTCACGCCATAGCGGGACAGGCGTTCATACATTTCAGCGGCACCATCCAAAAGCCGCCATGGGGCAAAATCCAATAGGGACGAATTTTTCTGTAGAGATGATCTTATCAGATGGGAAAACTTTCTCAAGGATAGAGATGAATGCGACATATGATCATACATTTTGTACATGTTTTGTTCTATATGATTGTAAAATTTATGCATCTCTACCTTCCAGCGAAAACGACGTTCTATATTAGTGCAAGACTAGGGCGGACTAACCAGGGTGGCTGACCACAGAATAACGCACCCTCAGCGCACTATCGTTTTTTGAAAAATTATGTCATACATTGTATGTGCTGTAGGGTTAATTTAAGGTAAATATATACGAAAATTTTATTAGCAAATTGGAAATTTATGCATTCACCGACCTCATGTTAAAACTGTGCCGGTTCAGATGGAAGTGCGAAAATTTACAGAGCAAGTCCTATGCAAGTATGAATGCAAATCCACATTCCAAAAAGGATAAGTCGAAGCTATATACTCATTCAAGATGAGACTCCGGACTTGGAAAACTGCAATTGCTGTGAATTTTCGCCTTCGAAATCCAGCTTCTTATTTTGAATGAGTATATAGTGAACACTTTATATATCGCAACTATTGCACTTGATTCAAAAAATAACGTAAAATGTCGCAGCAACATATCGTTAGTCGCATACGTTGTGTATTAGCATGGTATTTTGATTGTTTCGTAGACTTTTTTAAACAGAGAGTTAGCGTATGGTTTCACCAATTATGCCTCAGGGAACAGCCGTTTGGCTGATAGAGAATACAGCCCTCACCTTTAACCAAATAGCCGACTTTTGTGGGCTGCATGTGTTGGAGATTCAGGCTTTGGCTGACGGACAAGTATCCGTTGGCATGATGGGAGTCGATCCCATTAGAATGGGCCAGCTGACAGCGGATGAAATAGAGCGCTGTTCCCGGGACCCAAAGGCCAGCCTGATAATAGCAACTCCGAAATTTTCCATACCAAAATCCAAATCCAAAAAAAAGTATACTCCTCTCATAAAGAGACAAGAACGACCGGATGCCATAGCTTGGCTTGTGAAATTTTATCCAGAAATGAGCGACGCCACCATCTGTGCTCTAGTATCCACCACAAAGAATACAATCATATCCATTCGCAATAGAACTCATGCGAGAATGAGTGAAATACGACCAAAAGATCCAGTGTTGCTGGGATTTTGTACTCAGATAGAGCTTGATTCCGCCATAGCTTCGCTAAAAAATGACAGTGAAGATAGTAAAAAAGGTAAAAAAACCAATGATAACAACGCTGGAAGTGGAGAACAGGTCTCCTGATGAAAAAGGAAAACTCTGTTGATTTTTTTGCTGACATTTGCGATTTAAAAGCCATGGTACAAAACGCTCTGCCGGTGTTTGTTGACGGCAGTTGCGGAGAGTTGTTTCTGGAATATGCGGAAAATGAAGTACTAAAAATAGAAAATGGAGTTGTGCAGACACCAGACATTAGTTCTCGACGAGGATTTGGATTGCGGGCGTTCAGAAGAGATCTCTCCCGCTATTCCTATTCATCTTCTTTAAATGAGTTCGCCGTTAAGAAAGCAGCAGCTGTTGTAAATTTTTCTTCGCCGGCAGACTGCAATAATGGTAATCATCTCTACCAGATTGATGAAACTGATAACGATACAATGACAAATTCTCGTAGTGATGATGCTCACCATCCATATGAAGATGTCCGCTTCATAGATACCGTATCACTCAATAAAAAAATCGAATTCCTTGGAAGCATTGATGCCTATGCGAGATCTAAATCTCCACTGATACAACAGGTCATTGCCACACTTTCTGCCTCCTGGCAGGTGACTTATATCGCCACAGACAAAGGTAAAGTTACGCAGGACATAAGACCATTGGTGCGCCTCAGCGTATCACTTATCCTTCAAAAAGGAAATGTTCTTGAAAATGGCATGTATTCCGGCGGAGGAAGATTTGGCTATGAATTCATTTTGAATGATTCGACAATGCATTTTTATGTGGATGAAGCGCTGCGGCAAGCGGATGCAAAATTGAATGCCATTAGGGCACCGGCGGGCGAAATGCCAGTAATTTTAGCCAATGGCTGGACAGGAATTATGCTACATGAATCAATCGGCCATGGTCTGGAGGGGGATTTTATACGGAAAAAAACCTCTTCGTTTCATAATTTACTAGGAGAAACGATTGCCGCCCCCAACATTTCCGTTGTGGATGATGGAACGCTGCTGCAGCGACGCGGATCCATCCGGTTCGATGATGAAGGAAACAAATCCCAGCGCACCATGCTGATAGAAAACGGGAAACTGGTGGGATTTTTATGGGATCGCATGAACGCATCTCTCATGTCAACTTCATCCACCGGCAATGGCAGAAGAGAAAGCTATAAACACATGCCAATTCCCCGCATGACCAACACATTTATGTTGGCCGGGAACTGTTCCAGCGAAGAGATGATTGGGAACGTAAAAATGGGACTATTTGCAAAAACTTTCTCCAGCGGCCAGGTAGATGTTGTTTCCGGAAAGTTTGTATTCTTATCAGAAGAAGCGTATCTTATCGAAAATGGTAAAATTGTGACTCCAGTGAATGGAGCAATGCTGATCGGAGATGGTCCCAGCATATTGAAAAAAATATCCATGGTCGGAAATGATCTGAACCTGGATCCCGGTGTCGGAACTTGTGGGAAAAATGGACAGCATGTGCCGGTTGGAGTTGGAGAACCCAGCGTACTCATCGATAGGATTACCGTTGGCGGAGCAGGTCTTTAGGTCAGTGCGTAGTTAAGTATTAAGAATAGCTAGAAGGAAATAAAATATGCTACTGTGTGATCGACTAATAGGCGAACTTGCAAGAACTCACGCAATGATAGATCCATTTGTGGAAACTTTAGCCCAGAAATCCATCATATCCTATGGCCTATCATCCTACGGCTACGATGCCCGCGTGTCGAACGAATTCAAAATCTTCACCAACGTTGATAACGCCATCATCGATCCTAAAAATTTTTCCGAAAACGGATTTGTCACCAGAAAAACAGATTGCTGTATTATTCCTCCCAACAGTTTTGCGCTGGCCTGCACCGTGGAATATTTCAAAATCCCACGGGATGTCTTCGTGCTGTGCGTCGGAAAATCCACTTACGCCCGCTGCGGCATTATAGTTAACGTCACACCACTGGAACCAGAATGGGAAGGACATGTGACGTTGGAATTTTCCAATACAACGCAGCTGCCAGCGAAAATATATGCGAATGAAGGAGCATGCCAATTCCTATTTTTCAAAATAGCTGAAGTCTGCAAAACATCCTACCGAGATCGCCACGGTAAATATATGAATCAAATTGGTGTTACTCTTCCGAGAACCTGTTAATACAAAATGTTTTCAATTTTATTTTTTTTCCTCATCACTGTTTTTTTAATAAAAAAGATCAATGAAATAATTGGTTTTGATGTTGGCGCTAAAGTGGAAGAAAAATCCCTTGATCCAAAATATTTTGAAAAATCAGTCTTAAATGAGAATGGAGAAGAAACGAGCAACAACAATCCATTCGGTAAGGCATATCCGAAATTTAACGCCGATGATTTTATTGAAAGAGCAAAGAAAGCTTTCGAGATGATCTTTAAGGCCTATGCCGATGGAGATAAGTATATCCTCAATCGGCTGCTGTCCCAAAATATGTACAGGGCATTCGCAAAAGCAATCGATGATCGAAATATGCGGGGAGAAGTTCTTCAGGGAACAATCGAGCGCTTTCTCAAGGTCGAAATAGTAGAAGCGGGAATCTCCGGTGATGATTTTTTTGTAGTTGTGCAATTTGTTTCGGAACAGAGTAATGTCCTAAAATCTAAAAATGGTGATATTCTTGAGGGAAATCCCGATTTCATAGAAATCCGCACAGAAATTTTTTCATTTTTCCGAAAAAAAACTGCATCGGATAATCAATGGATGTTGTGCGAAATAAAAAATTGTGCTGAATAATTCGCCATGTGCATCTACGTTTTTTGAACCTGATAAAAAGATGTGTAAGCCCCATTCCTTCTGATCAGATCACTGTGGGATCCGCTTTCCACCACTTGACCATCGTTAATAACAATGATGCGATCAACATTTCTTATGGTAGATAATCGGTGGGCCACCATAAACACCGTACGATTTTTCATTAAATTATTCAGAGCTTTCTGGACAACTGCTTCTGATTTAGTATCCAACGCCGAAGTCGCCTCGTCCAAAATTAAGATGGGAGCATTTTTTAAAAACGCACGGGCTATGGCTATCCTCTGTTTTTGTCCTCCGGAAAGCATCACACCACGCTCTCCTATCTCTGTATCCAATCCATTCGGAAGAGATGAAACAAATTCTTCAAGGCAGGAGGATTTTATGGCGATTTTCAGTTGTTCTTTACCAGCATCACGCCGCCCAATTAGTATATTTTCCCTTATGGTGCCGCTGAATAGGAAGCTATCCTGAAAAACAACTGAAATATTATCTCTTAAAGAATCCAATCTGAAATTTCTTACGTCCACCCCATCCAAAAGAATTTCCCCAGATGTTACATCATAAAATCGTGGTAGCAGGTTTACTATGGTGCTCTTGCCACCTCCGGAACTACCGACAAAAGCAACAGTCTCCCCAACATTCACGGAAAAACACACATTCCGCAGCACCGATTGATCTTTCTGGTAAGCAAAACAAACATTTTTGTATTCAATGACATTGTTAATGGTTGTTAATTTCATGCCATTGGGATTGATATCCATGGTGGTTGCCTCATTCAATTGATGGAAAACCCGATCAATAGCCAGCAGAGATCTCTGGAGCGCATTATAATCGTTGCCAATAGATTTTATTGGCTGATACAACATCAGCAGAGCTGTAATAAAGGAAACAAATTCCCCAACCGTCAGCCGGCCATTGATGATCATATAACTGCCCTGCCAGATGACGAGTGCAACGCCAATGGAAATTACGAAATGCATTATGGGAGATAACATGCCGGTTCTTTTCGCCATTTTTATCTCCAGATGGAACACATCACCCAAAGTTTTGAAGAATTTTTGAATCTGGTGTTTTTTAAGATTGTAGGCGGCAATTATGCGATTTCCCTGAAACGCCTCCATATAGTGTGTTATCACCGCAGCTCCGGAGAAGATTGTTTTATGCATAATGCCGCTGATGCGTCGGCGAATGGTGGTTAGCGGATACATGGCAATGAACAAAATCGCAAACGCTACCACTGCCAATTGCCAAGAATTAATGAACAACACTGCCAGTAGAGATAGAGATGAAAAGAAACGAGTAGAAAATAGTTTTATATGATGCAAAAGTCCAGAGCAT
>JAIRZO010000063.1 GCA_031267195.1 Holosporaceae bacterium
TCTCTTTTACACGACTCTCTGCCGCCAATTTTATAAAACTCTTCATCTTCCTTAGCCTCCAATTCTACTCAACTTAAATGAAATCTTACCACTTCTTCTCCAATTATGCAGCGGTCTCATTTTTGACATCTGATAACTAAATAATTCAGATTATAACTAAAAATGCGAAAAATCATGTAATTTGCTGAAATATATTGAAAGATTAGCAACAGAAGTCTATTCTTGATGGCGCTAATTTTAGAAAATGACCGGACACCAACAGTGGAATTGGGGGAAATTCAATACGTTTAGTTCACCGGTCCCACATGGTGTCAAATTCTTCGTCCACAATCCTACTGGCGGATATTTTTTTTTGGACGGGAATAAAAACATCTTGTCATTGCCGCCATGACGCAGTCAGTAGAAAAACAAAAAGCAATCCAGTGCCCCGGGAAACGCTGCTCCACCGAGCCCACACATCACTTAATTTTTCCGCAACAGTTCTTAAAACGCTCTCCACTACCGCAGGGGCATGGAGCATTTCGGCCGACGGAAAATATATCAGGAGCATTCGGTTCTTCCGACTGTTTCCTCACTCTGGTGGAACTGGTCCTTTTCTCACCGGCGGGACTTTCTTTTTTATCATCCACGTAATCACCAACTTCCGTCAACCCACGACGTCTGCGAACGCCAGCAGGTTTTCGCTTCATGACATCTTTGTCTGTCGCATCGACCCCCTTACCTTCGTCAGAATTAGCTATTGCATTGTATTCGCCACCATCACTATCATCGCTGACTTCACGATTAGGAGTCAGCGTCTGCGCAAGCTCACTAAAGTCCATATCCATTGTTTTATGGGTTTCCAATAATTTTGTTGAATCAAAATTATCGCCCAGATCCGGCAGCATATCGTCGATGCCTTCTTCCGGCAAATTCTGGGGAATATCGAATAGACACGACAGCACTTTGGTGGTTTCTTCCCTTATGGTCGTAACCATTTGTTCGAATAGAGCGAACGCCTCCTGTTTGTATTCATTCAAAGGATCCCGCTGGGCATACGCCCGCAAATTAATCCCCTGACGCAATCGATCTAGATTTAGCAGATGTTCCTTCCAATATTGGTCAATCTGATGCAACATCATGGTTCTTTCTAAGTACCTCATGGTCTCCGGCGAAAATGATTCTTCCTTGAGACGGATTTTCTCCGAAACCTTCCGGGTTACATCAGCAATGACATCTTCCTTCGATAGATTACTTCCTTTTTCCACGAAAATTTCCGGACTGAAGGACGAGAAGAACGAACTGAGCTGTTCATTTATTAAAGTATAATCCCAAAAATCAGACGGAACATTCGGGGAAATGTTTGCCGCAAAAATGGAATGAATAACCTCCTGCCGCATATCCTCAACATCGCTGCTAAAATCATTTTCCGCATCCATGAGAGCAATGCGCTGATCGTAGATTACCTTTCTTTGGTCATTCATGACATCATCATATTTCAGGAGATGCTTGCGAATATCGTAGTTATGAGATTCAACCCTTTTCTGGGCCTTCTCCAGGACCTTATTGATCCAGGAATGAGTTATAGCTTCCCCTTCGGCAAGGCCAAGTTTCTGGAGCATGGAATCGAGTTTCTGCCCGCCAAAAATCCTCATCAAATCATCCTCCAGGGATAGAAAAAATTTCGATGCTCCCGGATCACCCTGGCGACCGGATCTTCCCCGCAGCTGGTTATCAATGCGTCGACTTTCATGGCGCTCTGAGCCGATGACAAACAATCCACCGGTTTTTTTTACCTCCTCGAAGGCTTCGCTGATCTCCCGTTCTGCTCTTTCCCGTATCTGTTGACGCAATTCTTCATCTTCCACATCCATCAATTCCTCCGCCAATCGCGCTTCGAGATTTCCGCCAAGTTTTATGTCCGTTCCTCTTCCGGCCATGTTTGTAGCGATGGTAACTGCGCCAAGTTTCCCGGCCTCAGCTATAATCGTAGCTTCCACGTCATGGTAGCGAGCATTCAGAACATTGTGGGGAATGTTTTCCTTCTTGAGCAACGAAGAAATATACTCAGATTTTTCAATGCTGATGGTGCCCACCAGCACCGGCTGTTTCCTAGCATTACACTCACGGATAAGAGCAATGATAGCTACATATTTTTCCGGAGCAGTTCGATACACCTCATCATCCAGATCCATTCTCGCAACCTGCACATTAGTCGGTACCACAACGGTATCTACCTTATAGATTTCCGACAATTCCTGCGCCTCTGTTTCCGCCGTTCCCGTCATTCCGGACAGCTTCTTATACATTCTAAAAAAATTTTGAAATGTAATGGACGCCAAAGTTTGATTTTCTTTTTCTATTTTTACGTGCTCTTTAGCTTCCAGAGCCTGATGCAATCCATCGGAATAGCGACGCCCTTCCATCATCCTTCCCGTAAATTCATCAATGATGATAACTTTGTTGTTTTTTACAATGTAATCCACATCTTTTTTGAATAGATGGTGCGCTTTCAGCGCCTGGTTAACGTGATGGACAATGGTTATGTTCTGGATATCATAGAGATTCTGGGTGTGAAGCAATTGATGCTCGTAAGCCAACTTCTCCATGTGTTCGTTGCCAACTTCCGTCAAAGTAATGTTGCGGTGTTTTTCATCAAGATCATAGTCCTCTTTATTTAGTCGGGGAATAAGCTCGTTGACTCGATTATACAAATCAGCGGAATCCTCTGCTGCTCCGGAAATGATAAGCGGAGTTCTGGCTTCATCGATCAGGATGCTGTCCACCTCGTCCACAATGGCGTAATTGAATGGGCGCATCACCATTTCCGACAGATAGAATTTCATGTTATCCCGAAGGTAATCAAAACCAAGTTCATTATTGGTGGCGTAGGTTACATCACAGGCGTATTGGGCTCGTCGCTGAGAATCATTCAGCCCGTGAACGATAATTCCTACCGTCAATCCCAAAAACTCGTATATTTTCCCCATCCATTCGGCATCTCTTTTGGCCAAATAGTCATTGACGGTGACCACATGCACCCCTTTCCCACCTAGAGCATTCAGATAGACTGCCATGGCAGCCACCAACGTTTTTCCTTCGCCGGTTTT
>JAIRZO010000039.1 GCA_031267195.1 Holosporaceae bacterium
GAAAATATCTTGATTTTACAAAGAATTATGCTGATGTCAGTGGCGGCTATCAAAGTTGGCGAGTTTGTTGAAAATTCAAAGATTTTATATAATAGTTTGTATTTTTGTTAGGCAATCCCCGTTAATATTAATTTACTTGATAACCAATTAAAATTGATGTATTCCTTAGAAGGTAGGAGGCCCCTGTGGCGGAACTGGTAGACGCGATAGACTCAAAATCTATTGCCCTTGTGGGCGTGCTGGTTCGATTCCGGCTAGGGGCACCATCTTAATAATTCCAGAGACGGAGCTTTTGGAAAAAGTTTCTTGTTTTTGAGATGGAGCTAGTCTATAATAATTGACAATGTAAGTTCTATGGATATCTCACAAATCGTGAAATTTCATTTTTTTCTGTCTCCTTCGTCTAGTGGTCTAGGACGTCGCCCTCTCACGGCGATAACAGGGATTCGAATTCCCTAGGAGACGCCAGCTCAAATGAACAATGTGATTGATACGATTGTTATCGCCGGACCGACAGCAACCGGCAAAACGCGACTGTCTCTGCATACTGCAGCATTCCTGAAAAAGGAACATGGGTTGGATGCTGAGATTATCAATGCCGACAGTATTCAGCTATACAAGGATCTAAAAATCCTTACAGCGCACCCATCATTTTCCGAAATGGAAGGTATAGTTCATCATCTGTTTGGCATATTGGATCCCAACGATTCTTCCGATGTGGCTTTCTGGGAGCACTCGGCTAAATCCATCATTAAAAATTTGCGAACGCAGCATAAAATCGCCATCATTTGCGGTGGAACTGGATTTTACATTCGCACCATTACGGATGGCATAGCTCCCATTCCGGAAATTCCACAAAATGTTCGCAGAAAAATTCGCGAAGAGTTTAGTAGGCTGGACAGGGATAAATTTTTGGAAAAATTGGCGGAATTGGATCCGTATATGGCGCAGCGATTACACAAAAACGATACTCAGCGCATTTTGCGCGCCTACGAGGTAGTATTCCTTACGGGAAAATCGCTATCAGAATGGTGGCGAATGAAAAGAGAAGAGAGCCAGCATAATATCATGACATTCTTCCTATCTCCTGATCGTGGCCAGTTGAGAGAATTATGTCATCTGAGAGCACAAAAGATGCTGAACAGCGGAGCTCGAGATGAGCTGATGGATTTCATGGCAAGATATCCAGATTATCGAGGCCCACTCAGTAAAGCGATTGGCTATACCGAGTTGATACTTTTTATTGCTGGTAAGATAACGGAAACAGAGTGTATCGATGCTATTACCACCAAAACCCGCCAATATGCCAAGAGGCAATATACATGGTGCCGGCATCAGTTATCTAATGCTCAGGTAATCAAAGGCACCGGGTATGATGAATCGATTACTTACTCGCTTCACGAGGCCATATTCCTGTCCGTTTAGTAAGCATAATAGGTCTACCTATAATCTCCAACGAAGATCCAGTAGCACCAGCACGTCGCGCACGCACAGATCCACAATTTTTTTTCCGATGCAGCGGTTTCAACCTATTTATTATAGCGAAGCTGCCTTTATATGGCAGCATTCCAGGCAGTTCAAACACCGAAAGGTTTACGTAGTTTGTACTAACCCGCTTTTTCGCAATAATGTTTGATATACGGTATGGTGTGCAAACAGTTCTGACACACTCCTCACAGTTTCTAATGGGTAGAGAGTCACCTGTCCAGCCAGTTTTTTCTTTCGCAACGAGCTCAACATTTGCTATGCCACCAGAGTGTTCCAGCTCACACACAGCAAGCGCTTGTCGGTTTTCCGAAAATCCTTGCTTCAGTTCACGAGTCGGTCTACAAGGTGTATTTTCTTCCAGCACCGCAGGTACAGCGCTGCTCCTTTCTACTTTATCTTGGTCAGTTTCAGTCCCAATCTCAGTATCGTTCTTATCCTCCAAACCTGTCGGCCCCTGTTCCAGACGAGTGGTATCCTCTTCCCGGCATCTCCGAATGGCTTCAGAGACCCTGTCAGACCCCCAGGTCTCACAGAATCGATCAGAATTAATTTCTGACTGAGAATCTGGACATGGCAAAAAAGCACTAGCATCAAAGTCTGCATACAGGGAAGGAGTTTGGTTCTGACTGTGCTTATTCCTAATAACCACTGGAGTCGGAAATGGATAATATTTTTTCCATGCGTTATAATTTCTAGCGCGCTCTCCCAGTGTATCATAGGTCATAGACTGTACTCCATATACAGGCAAGATTAACGCCAGACAAATCGCCATGATGTCAATCATATTTCTTCTACAGCTACGTACCTTATTACACGAACCAGCTTTAAGCATATCAACAACTTGCGGATTAGTGTTATTTTTTATTATTCTGGCATACATTATATATTATCCTTAATGGGTTTCTCTTATCATCTCTTTAAGTATAGTAACAATACGACTTGTTGTCAATACAATAGTTATCGGATGCCAAAAATAGTAGAAAATGACTTTCGCAGAAATTCTAATTTATGCTATCTTGATAACAAAAAAAGATTTTGACGACCAATGATACTATTGTTTTGAATTGTTCCATCCTGGTTCAGGGCATAATTGCTAGATTCGCTTTTCCAGGATTTTATGGACGGCAAAACTTATTCATAACCGATCTTCATCAATCCCTTTTCGTCATGACTTGCGAGCATCGTTTTTTTGGGGTATATTCTCCCTATTCTTCGGATTTTTCACCTGTTTTTTACTCCAGGGACTTACATGCATCGACGGTATCCATGATAGATGGAAAAGCACATCAACAGTTATCCGTCTACATTCATTGGCCATTTTGCCTATCCAAATGTCCCTATTGCGGATTCGCCAGCAGGCCAATGGCAGCAGCCATGGAGCACAATCCTTCCATAGTCGATGATGTGGCAGCGTATTTGCTGCTGGATCTGAAGCGCGAGCTGGAACTATTGGAGCAGCAGAGCCAGAATCAACCTGGCATAATGATTCCGGCTTCCGGCCTGTTGCTGAAAAGTATTTTCTTCGGAGGTGGCACACCGTCTCTTATGGCAGCTAAATTCGTAGAAAACATCGTGAATTTTTTATGCAAAAAATATTCCGTGGATTCATCCCTAGAAATCAGCATGGAGGCTAATCCGGCGACGTTTACTCTCCGGAATCTGTGGGATTTTCGCTGTGCCGGAATCAATAGAATGTCGCTGGGAATCCAGAGTTTTTCCGATATCGGTCTGCAATTTTTAGGACGAATCTACACAGCACAGCAGGCGCTATCAGCAACCGAACTGATAGCAAAAATTTTCACAAATTTTAGCTGTGACTTTATCTATGGATATGCCCAACAAACCTCCGGTGATCTGGAAAAAGACCTGTCCACCGCCATTAATTTTGGCTGCAAACACATTTCTTGCTATCAATTGACCTATGAGGATGGAACGGTGTTTTTTGAAAAATTGTTATCGGGAGATTTACGACCGATGGATGAAAAAAACGAAGTGCAACTCTATGATTTTATCGGAAATTATCTACAGACCAAAGAAATATTCCGCTATGAAATCTCCAACTATGCGAAACCATCCTGCGAATGCATTCACAACATGAATTACTGGCGCTACGGAGATTATCTGGGAATTGGGCCTGGAGCTCATTCGCGACTGACAATCGCGGGTCGCAAAAATGAAATTGTTAAAATAGAGGATCCCCAGGACTGGTGTGATTCGCTGCGCCGCGGCAATGATGCCCGCGCACACACCGCGATTCTTTCGGAGCGGGAAGAATTGGAGGAAATGATGCTGATGGGGTTGCGTCTAGAGGAAGGCATTGGGCTAAAAGCATTTGAGCTGCGTGGGTTGCAGCGGCACATCGATGGTATTTTAAAGTCCGATAGGATGCAATTCCTAATGAGGCGGCGACTTATGCAAGAACATCCTCAAAAACTGCAACTAACGGCGAATGGACGAAAAAAACTCGATTCGGTCGTAAAATTTTTGTTGGTGGAGTGAAATCCTGACCGGTATCGTCTTTTGAGAGCATTCAATTGCGGAGGAACTACTTAAATGAATCCGCAGAACAGGTTACTATCAGTCGAACATTGAATCCGGAGAGATCAATTTTATGCTGTAGCTCTCCCACAACTTTCTTAAATGTCTTTTGTAGGGGAAAACAAAATTCCAGAGCAGCTCCATACTTCTTACTTATTTTGTATTCAATCCCGGCACCAATAGCAGGACATAATGCGCTGACGTTAATATCTGCTATTTTTTTATCATCTCCATAATATTCCTGTTTAGCGGTTTTATAAAACATAATTAATTTTAGAAAGACAACCGAATCAATCTGCGAAATGCGGTAGGCTGCCTTAAGTATTAGGGATGGGGAAAACATTCCTGTTTTTATTACACCGGTGCGACTCTGCTGATATGTTGATCTAATCGCATTATCATAACCTTTGTTTAATGTTTCGCATCCACCCTCATGTTTTTTACGGGAGAATAAATCTACCATCACACCTATGCTGCAGAGAAAATCCTCAAGAGCTTTTATCTTTTTAAGAGACTTCGCATATTCTACCCCAAAGTTGAGTCCGACAGATGTAAAACTGTTTTTTGTAGCAGCAATCTCTGATCCCACAATGGAATTAGACTGCGCACTGGAATCAAGCACAATTCCACCAAACAAACGAACTCCCTCAAAAGAAACGCTATTTTCAACTGCCTTAGGACTAATATCGACAACCACCTCGGGCTTTGCGTCATCGTCCGTCGAACCATCCTGGGATGTGGCTCGGATGCATGACAGGTGGCCACACATTAATAAAACTATTAGAAAAACTTTTAGGAATTTCATGTCAATTTTTACAAAAACACACACACACAAAAACTCACCTGGTGCCCGTGGAGGGACTCGAACCCACACGTTCAATTTGAACAACAGATTTTAAGTCTGCAGCGTCTACCATTCCGCCACACGGGCTAGCAGCACACAATAATCCTCGCCACCAAACTGCGGCTAGTATATCATCAAAAGCCGATCACATCAAGCCGATAAAACGGCAAAAGCTATCACTTCATGAAAAATATAATACAATTTATAGGCAATTTCCAATGGCCCTAATCGTCTCTAGACAACATCAAATATCAGGCATTGTTCTTGATTAATTTCACATTTTTAAGATCACTGACATTTCTGCAGCCGGTGCAAAACATCGCCACACGCAACTCCATAGTTATGGATTCTATGAAGTTTTCGCACTCTTCTCGAGACTTGATGATTTTTCGCAAAAATTCACTGGAATTAGCACAGAAATCTGCTCCAAGGGCAATGGCTTTAGCAATGTCCACACCGGTCCTAACTCCACCACTACCGACGATTTTGATATCTTTCACATCGATGGCAATAGATCGGATACACTCCGCCGTAGGGTTTCCCCAATTTCTAAAAGCAGCAGCAGCTGAGTGCAGCACCACATCATTAGATCTACGACATTCTATGTCAGTCCAAGAAATGGATCCGGCTCCGGCGACTTCCACAGCATATACACCAATATTTTGTAATTTTTTAGCCAAAAGTGATGAAATACCGTAGCCCACTTCTTTCACGATTACCGGAGCGCCCAGATGGCGACATAGATGCTCTATTTTTGGAAGAAGACCGGAAAAATTTGTATTCCCATTTACCTGAAAAACCTCCTGCAGAGGATTAAGATGCAAAATCAACGCGTCCGCATCCATCATATCCATGGCCCTTTTGCATTCGTCGATGGAATAGCCATAGTTGAGTTGCACAGCTCCCACATTGGCAAACAATAGAGCGTCCGGCGCGTAGGTGCGGATCTTAAAATGAGACACATACTTAGAATCTTCAATGGCGACTCTCTGGCTACCAACTGCAAATCCGATTTTGAAATCATTCGCCACTTCCGCCAGAAATATGTTTATCTTTTCACTTTGCTTTCCACCTCCGGTAATGGAGGAAATCATAAAAGGGATCTTACTGACCTTGCCAAGAAATTTCACCGATGTGTCGATCGTTGCATAATCCAATTCCGGCAAAGCATTGTGCTCAAATCTGTAGGCGGCGAATCCTGTATCTATTCCAAGATCTTCACTGCCGGCCAGAGCAAACAATATATGATCTTCTTTTTTTTGGACATGATTCACGTTCCGACTCCTAAAAATTAGATGGGAGGATTATGTAATATCATCAAAAAAACCTATCTCCTCCTAAATCCTACTAGGATGGATGGAAACGCGCAATATTTTTTATTTCAAAAGCTAATGTGGTGCTTTTTGCTCAAATATCCGAATGCTCGCTGTTCGGACAATCGCATTTTCAAATAAACTCATGCGGGAACATTCAAGGCACAGATCTGTTATCGATAAGCTCATAAACTAAAACGCCGAATCTCCCAATCTAATTATTTCCCACTCCAATTGAATCCCACTGTTTTCAAACACTTTTTGCCGCACCAGCTCTCCCAATTTCTCGAATTCCTCCGGAGTAGCATTGTTTTCGTTAATAAGGAAATTACAGTGTTTTTCTGACACCATAGCTCCGCCGATTTTCATGCCTCGACAACCGGCAGCATCGATGAGTTCCCAGGCTTTTTTCTCTATATTTTCAGGATTTTTAAAGGTAGATCCACAGGACCTTTTCTGAGTTGGCTGGCCCTCTCGCCGCCTCTTCATAATCTCATTGGTTTTTTTGGGAATGGAATATCGAGCATCGACTATTCCTTTTAGCCAGGCGCGGGTGATGATCAGATCATCTGAAATATCCGACTTTCTATAGGAAAAATTAACGTTCCGCGCATCGATCCATTTCACCGTTCCAGATTTTGTAACAGCCTCAAATTCGATTAATATATCCGCAATGCAGGATCCGTAGCAGCCGGCATTCATTCGGATGGCTCCTCCCAGTGTGCCAGGGAATCCCATTAAAAATTCAAACCCACCGACTTCCGCATCCATGGATACATTAGATAGATCGTTACAATATACGGCAGCTCCAACCTCTACGATATTGTCTTCTATAAAGATTTTTTTGAACCATTGACCTAATATAATTGCAACGCCGCGTATGCCGCCGCTGCGAATAAGTACATTAGACATCGCTCCCAATACCGTAATGTTGATATTTGGATTGATATTCCTTAAAAAGAATATCAAGTCATCCATATCTTCCGGCACAAATAGAAAATCTACTTTTCCCACAATTCCCAAATGGGATTTTTCCCCCAAATTAACGTTTTTTTGAAAAACACCGCGAATATCAGGCGCGCTGCATATTGCTTCCATAAAATTTATCCTACCTTTCTAAATTACCTATGCACAAGTTAGATAGCTCACGAGCCCAATTTGTTTTGTCACCTGCTCCCATAAAAATTACAAGGTCTCCGGCCTGTACAAGTTTCGTTATAACAGCGGCCAAACATTGCACATCCGCCACAAATTCCGATTTTACCACTGCATTTTCTTTAAGCCGGTTAAGCAAAGTAAAATGATCAATGCCATTATTTCGTTCACCGGCGGAGTATATTGGAGCTATAAAAACACAATCGCTCAGCTCTAGTGCTCTGACGAATTCATTCAAAAAAGATTCTAGACGGGTGTGACGATGCGGCTGCATCACAGCAAAAACTTTTCCTTCACAGGAAATCCTTGCCGCCTTGAGCACTGCCGTAATTTCAACGGGATGATGGGCATAATCATCGATGATGGCAGCACCATTTACATGTCCAACACAGGTGAATCGTCTTTTTACCCCCATAAATGATCCAACAGCGATGCGCATTATATCATCCGGAATGTTCAATTCCAACCCAACAGCTATGGCAGCGAGAATGTTCTGCACATTGTGCTCCCCATACATTGATTGGGAAAAATTCTTCCAAATTTTTTTCTGTAGATTGTATTTTGGTATGATATTTTCCGAAAAAATCACGTCAAATGTTGCTCCAGTGGTGGATAATTTCATGTTATCACATGAAACATCCGCTCCCGGATCCAAACCATAGGTTATGACTCTTCTGTCGATGATTTGCTTGGCAATTTTCTGCACCTCCGGATGATCCCAGCACAGAACGGCTACGCCATAAAATGGAATGCTTTCGACGAAATATCGGAACATTCCACTTAGTTCTTCAAAATTCTCAA
>JAIRZO010000056.1 GCA_031267195.1 Holosporaceae bacterium
GAGAAAATATTTGGGAAAATAGATTTTTGCATGTGGCTGAATTAAGTCGTATGGGTGCAAATATATCCTATAATGCCTCGCATGCAGTAGTAACAGGGATAGAAAAATTCATCAGCGCACCGGTCATGGCTACAGATCTGCGGGCATCGTTTGGGCTTGTGCTTGCAGCGCTTGCTGCAGAGGGTGATTCCATAATAGATCGCGTCTATCATTTGGATAGAGGCTATTGCTGTCTAGAAGAAAAATTTGCTGGATGTGGTGTTTCTGTTGAAAGAATAATGTAGAATCACAAAGTCATGTTTTGCTATTCGCCCAAAAGAAGAGGTGCAGAATGAAGTTAACCACCGAAGAGAATTTTGCTGCAGATGTTCTGGCAAAAAATTTCGTTGTCGTTGATTTTTCAGCAGATTGGTGTGGACCATGTCGCATGATTACTCCTATTTTAGATGAGATTCATGATGAAATGGGGGTGGAGTTTGTGCAGGTGAACATAGATAATTGCGGAGATATTGCGTCGGAATACGGAATTATGAGTATTCCTACATTGGCTATTTTTAAAAGAGGCGAAAAGATATCTGTAACCGCCGGCGCTGCATCAAAGGCGCGTCTGGTGGATTGGATAAAATCACATCTCGATTGACTAATCAATATGATTCTTTACGGAAAAGTTTTCCATATCATTGGAATACTATTTTTTGTGCTATCCAGTCTGATGTTAATCCCCATATCTGTTGATTTTTGCTGCGGGCATTTTGCCGTGGCGGCCGGTTTCATGTTAAGCGGTTTGTTTGGCGGATTTGTCGGTGGACTTCTGTACCTGTCCACCAAAAGCGAGGCCAATGTTTCCCTTAACACTAAAGAAAAAATTCTACTGGTACTGTTGGCATGGATACTACTATCCATAGCTGCGGCAATGCCATTTATTACTTCTCCATTTCAGATTCCTTGGATAGATTGTCTCTATGAGGCGATATCTGCTCTAACCACTACCGGAACCAGCTCCGTCTATGATATTAAAAATTATTCGGCGGGTTTTATACTCTGGCACAGTATTTTACAAATGTTTGGCGGCGTGTGTTTCATAGTTTCCTGTTTGTATGTATTTGCAAAATTCAAATCCACCTATGCCATTAAGATGGAAAATATAACCCTTGTTAAGGGAGACAATTTTTATGAAAGATTAAAAAAGATAATTAAAATATATCTGGGACTAATTTTTCTCGGAGTATTTTTAATTGCAGGAGTCGGTTTTCCCGTTGTGGATGCCATATATTATGCCACATCAGCGTTATCAAGTTCCAATTTTTATGTAGATGCATCATCCAGTTCTATATATTCAATGCATCTGGCAAACTGGACAATGGTGCTATTGATGTTTATTGGAGGGTGTTCCATAGGATTAATTGTGGATGTCGTTCAGAATGGATTTGTGGCTCTTAATAATCGTCAATTTATTTGCTATGGCTCCATCCTGCTGGCGGGAGCAATATTGTTAGCCGTATACATTGGATGTACATCTCCATTTGAAGTTGGTCCATTGGAAAATCTTGAAAAGGCATTTATGTTGATGGTTTCTTCGGTAACCAATACGGGAATGAATTCCACCGGTACGGTGGCTTTTGGTAATTTTATGGACACAATCCTTTATATTATGAATTTTTGTGGTGGATGTTCCGGATCATGCACCGGTGGCATTAAAATTTTCAGAATCATCATGATATTTCTTCTGATAAAAAGTTATTTCATGAGATTGACAAAAACAAATGCCATTTACATTCCTACCTACGCTGGCAAGCGGCTGGGAGATGTGGAAATTACAAGCCTGTTCATATATTTTTTATGCTATGCAATGTTGGCGATTATTCTTTCTCTCCTGATGTGCTGTGGCGAAGTTGAGTTTGGTAAGGCCATCGGCATGGTGATAACCACCATGAACAACAATGGACCATTTTTGGGAACACATATGGCAACTCACCCGGAGATTGCTGCATTTTCACCGCTAATTAAATCGATTCTTATGCTGGCCATGATAGCCAGCAGGGTAGAATTCCTGCCACTCTTTCTGATATTCATGAAGTCGTTTTGGAGTAAATAAATGTCCAGTCATCGATTGGTAATGAGGAATATCAGAAAGGGCAGTTTGTAAACAGTTCATTCGTCATCAGAATTTTTTGTCGATGTGCTGCTTAATTCTGAATCGTAAGAAAAAGTAGAGGGCACTGGAGTTTTTGTGGATTTCGTTGAAGAGAAAGATCGTTCTCTAAGAGAATGCGACGCTGTTCTCAGTTCCAGGGCTTCTATGTTGTTTACCGACGGCAGTAGTGAACTAACCGGGATTCCTTCAGATGTAGATGTTGCTGGAGTCCTGTTTTTCAGTTTCTCCTTAGAGGCATCAGTCAGAATCACTAGCAGATTGCTCTGTGCCATCTGGGTATTAATCCTTTTTTCTGAGTATTTGCAACCCTCCCAAAGTGCAACACTAAGAGCCGTACAGCTTTCTAGTATATTCCTGATGATGCTGTTATATTCCTGCAGCCAAACATATAGGCCTGCAGCGCAGGCGGTCGCTGCAATTGAAATATTCCTGAATGTTCCCAGCAGAGTGCGTATTCTTTTCCAGAATTTAACAGAATGGTTAATGACCAAAGTGCCCTCTTCTGCATTCCCGAACAGTGCTTTTTCGTGCGCCTGCATGGCCAGCAAATTCAGATCCGAATTACTGAGAGACAAGGCATTGGAATAGGAAATTTCCGACATGATGTTTGCAGAATCTTCTGGAAAATATCTGGAATAATATTTGGAAAAGTATGCTTTGTTCAAGGCTGAGTGCAGTTGTGCTGTGGATGTGACTGCTGCTCCCGCGGGCGGAATCATTTCTTGTCTCTGCATGTTAGATGTTCCTTGCTCGACTTTATCCAAATTATGGAGCGTTTCTTTCTGTGTTGCGTTTATATCCGTACACGTACAACTTAACGTAAGGCATAAGAACAATGTCAATTGTTTCATGATTCCTCTCCTGATTATTGGGAAAATATTCTAGAAAAATGCCAAAAACAAATCTGGAATGCAATCTAGTCTACAGATAGTATAAATAATAATGATTAATTATTGGTTAATTTCGCCTAAAATTAATTATTTTATCCCTATGGGTAACCCACCGCAAAAAACGTGAGAAATTTTATGTCGTAATTAATGGTTTTTTGTTAAGAAAATAAGTGATATGATTCGCAGCGGCGAGTAGTTACGTGAAGTATCTTTATTTCGTGTTCATCGTCATTAATTTTACATGGCTTATTTACAGTGGTATTGAGTTTTTGTGCGGACGTGGTGGAATTGGTAGACACGTCAGATTTAGGTTCTGATGGTTAGTACCGTGGGGGTTCGAGTCCCTCCGTCCGCACCACGAAATGGGCTGATGTATTGTCAGCACATCGGAAAATATTCACTAAAAAGTGAGATGTAGTATGCTTATAGGATAGGTTGGGAGTGAAAGTTCTATGGAAATTATAAGTAAAACCAATGATGGGTTAAGGTGGCGTTACAATATTTCTATTTCTTGCGATGAGGTAAATGTTGCAGTGATGGCTGCATTGGTTGAGAAGGCAAAAACTGTAAAACTGGACGGGTTCCGTCCGGGAAAAGCGCCAGTAGATGTGGTCAGGCGTCTATACGGAGATACAGTAAAGCAGAAGGCCATAGATGATTTGGTAACAGAAACTGCCGATTTCATTATCGGGAATGAACAACTTAATATCTGTTTTAACTACTTCACGGATGTGCTGAAAAATGACGAATCTGGTGTGGAATTTGCTCTGGAATTCGACCTCATGCCCGAGGTGGAATTGAAGGATTTTTCCTCACTAGAACTTACCAAATACCAGGTGGATGTTTCTGATGAAGAGGCAAATACCATACTGGAAAATATAAAATCAGCTCGAAAAAAGTGGACAGAGGCGGATCCTCAACAGGAAATACAACTTGGATATAAAGTCTCGATTGGTCTTGAAGTTAAGCAACAACGGCATAAAAAAGGGAAAAATGATACCATCCAAAGTATGGATATTGTAGTGGGAGAGCATGACAGCATACACGATTTTTGGCAACCCCTGGTGGGAGCGAAGCTACATGATGTCCGGGAGTTTGTTACATCCTACCCGGTAAACGATGCTGCTAATATTTCAAAAAACAAAGATATTGCCTGCGTTGCAACCGTCCGTAAAGTTATGATCGGAAGCGATTATTCTATGGATGATGAATTTGCGCAAAGTATTGGTTTTGACAATCTCAGTAAGGCAAAAGAGTGGGCTTATTCTTCAGCCGAAGAGAAATACAAAACTATTGCTCGGGAAATAATGCATCGCCAATTGTTAGAAAAATTGTCCGATATGTACGATGGA
>JAIRZO010000087.1 GCA_031267195.1 Holosporaceae bacterium
TCAGACTTTTTGCAGTTGTAATTTGATCACCTGCAGTATTGTGGGAATAATAGTTACCTTACTGTTGGTGTTCGTTACCGAATATTACACTTCCTATTCCCACCGACCGGTCATTAGCATAGCAAAAGCTTCAGAGACCGGTCATGGCACCAATGTCATTCAGGGATTAGCCATATCGATGGAATCTACGGCGCTGCCCGTGCTCATAATTTGCGCTGGAATTCTAGCTGCCTATTTGCAGGCGGGACTCTACGGCATAGCCATAGCTGCCACCTCCATGTTGGCTTTGGCTGGTACCATAGTTTCGCTGGACGCATATGGTCCCATTACGGATAACGCTGGAGGTATCGCAGAAATGTCTGGTCTATCGGAAGATATTCGCCAGGTAACGGATAAGTTAGACGCTGTCGGCAATACCACAAAGGCCGTTACGAAGGGCTATGCCATCGGGTCTGCTGGACTAGCATCGCTAGTGCTGTTCTCTGCTTATACTCAGGACATCTCCTACTATTTCCCTTCCTTAAAAATAGATTTTTTCCTGGGAGACCCCTATGTGGTTGTGGGATTATTTGTGGGCGGACTGCTGCCCTATTTATTTGGAGCCTGTGGCATGATGTCGGTGGGACGGGCAGGGGCAGCGGTAGTTGTCGAAGTACGTCGACAATTCAAGTCCATCAAAGGAATCATGACCGGTGAGGCAAAGCCGGACTATAAGGCAGCCGTTGACATGCTCACCAAGGCAGCTATCCGTGAGATGATTTTTCCATCGCTGTTGCCGGTGCTGGCGCCGATAGCGTTGTTTATCGTTGTACTAAATTGTGGTGGATTAACGGCGGCGTTGATCAGTGTTGGTGCCATGCTGCTTGGAACTATTTTGACTGGTATTTTTTTAGCGATCTCCATGACATCCGGCGGTGGAGCTTGGGATAACGCAAAAAAATTCATAGAGAACGGGAATTTTGGCGGCAAGGGATCGGAAGCCCACAAGGCGGCTGTCACTGGCGATACGGTGGGTGATCCATATAAGGATACGGCAGGGCCCGCTATTAATCCTATGATTAAAATTATTAACATAGTCGCAATATTGTTACTGGCAGTAGTGGCAAAGATATATACTAGGTTGCAGTAAATGGTTCGGGAACTTGCTAATTTCCGGATCAATAGTGTGCTGAAATTTATGTCCATTTCCGTTGGTTCTAAAAGGAAGCAGCAAACCGAGACTGCTGCCGTGAATTTTCTGATTGGTAGCCCTCTGATTCAGTGTTTACTGCTGGCGATGGCGCTAGTTTTCGCGCAGCAGGCATGTACGACATCCGCCAATGCCGCTGATGTTCAGGAAAAATTACCCCATCTGTATGAAGCTTTTAGAAAATATGGATCAAAACCGAATCAACCTAAAATGCATGAATTCTTGCTGCAGCATTTTAAGACGAGTGAACTTTTCGAAGCTCTACTTCCCTGGGTATCCCACAATCTTGATGAAATAGAAAAGGTTAGCACAGATGCAGTCAAAACCGATTGCTTTTCGGCAATCAACAAAGCGAGAAAATCGCTAGAAATCCTGTATACAGTCATCAAGAAAAACAAAAGAGCAGATGTAAATCAACTGCAGGAGCTTGTTAAAGCTACCAAACAGTTATGCGATGATTATAATAATGCCGCTACGCTTTTTATGAATCATGTGTTGTCGGATATGCAGTTTGAGCAGGAAATAATGATTACACATCGAAACATGAATGCATTCATATGTCAAGTATTTGCTCAAATTTTTGAAAAAATAAAAGATAACGTACTGATGACATCTCAATTGCTGAATGAAATTAACAATATCATTGCAAAACTGAAAAATACCGATGGCGAAAAGAAATATTCCGCAACTTTGAAGCCTCCGGTGCTTCCGGTGATCGGTGAACCATCAGACCGAATAAAAAATGAACCAACACCAGAGTCATCCGATGACGAAACATTACAAAAAAAGGATGCACAGATCAATAAAACAGGAAACGAAGGTAAATAAACTATAGTTCAGCTGAAATAAGAATAATGGAATTTTTCGCAAAAATAAAATCTGCCCTGAAAAAGACATCAAATCATATTGCCCTGAGCATTTCCGGCCGTCGTGCCGGTCATGATTTGGCGCAGGGAATAGAAGAGGCGTTAATTATGGCGGATGTTGGAGTTGCCGTGGCTGCAGAGTTATCCAGGAAGGTCACCGAAGAAAAATTTTCCCGAGATACCACCGACGAAGATATAAAATTATTCCTGGCCAACGAAATTGCACTGCTATTGGCGCCATATCAATCGAATTTTTTTCAGCAATTATCGATACCACCGCACTCTACAACGGATAATACGCAGCATCTCAGCAGCACCACCAATCCCCATATCATGCTGATGATTGGAGTAAATGGCAATGGGAAAACCACAACTTTGGCTAAGATTACCCACATGCTGAAGCAATCACACCATCGTCCTCTGCTGGTAGCAGCGGATACATTCCGAGCTGCCGCTGTCGATCAACTCAGATATTGGGCCAATTATATCAGCTGCGATTTTTCCTGTGCACCGGATGGTGCAGATGCCGCTGGTTTGGTTTTCCAGTCCATTAAAAATGCGAAATCCAATGGCAATGACCTGGTGCTAATAGACACCGCCGGTCGTCTACAAAATCGCGATGACCTCCTGGCGGAATTGGAAAAAATCAAGAAAGTCATAAAAAAAATAGATGCAGCAATTCCGCTTACAACTATCCTGATTCTTGATGGAATTACAGGACAAGCCGCCCATGGTCAAGTGGATGTGTTTTTGAATAAAATTGGCGTTGATGGAATAATAGTTACTAAATTGGACGGCACTGCGAAAGGAGGAGCCATCGTTTCCCTGGTACAGAAATATAAAATTCCCGTATTCGCCATCGGTGTGGGAGAAGGGATTGACGATTTAAAGCCCTTCAACGTCCTGGAATATGCTAGAAGCCTGGTGGGACATTAATGTGCTAATGTGCATGCACTGCACAAGTTTTTATATGTCCCTGGACCGGGCACTGTCATCTTTTGATGATTGCCCTATAAAGATAGAAAATATTGAACGAATACTCTGATTTTCAGTATTTCCCAGGGAATCCGTTTCTATACTCATTCAAAATAAGAAGCTGGATTTCGAAGGCGAAAATTCACGGCAATTACAGTCTTCCAAGTCCGGAGTCTCATCTTGAATGAGTATATCGCTAACACCTCTCGAAAAGCTTGAAAAT
>JAIRZO010000088.1 GCA_031267195.1 Holosporaceae bacterium
GCCAAAAGATCCTCATTCTACAGTGCTTATTTAGTAGAGAGGGAGAGGAGATCTACATTGCATTTAGGAAGCATACTCTGTTGCCTCTAGATGATTGTCTGTACGCTCTGCAGGAGAGCATTCCTCATCTGAGCAGATCTTCTCTTCATAGATTGTTCCAACGCCACTGAGTTAGCCGCCTGCCGGAGCTTGATGTTCAAAAGAAAGAGAAGAAATAATTCAAATCCTATCCCATTGGCTATTTTCATAGAGCACTTAAAGGTCTTCGTCAATGCTTATAATTTCGCTAAACGACTTAAAACTCTAAAGTGACTAACTCCATATCTCAAACGCACTAAAACGCAGCATGCATCATTATATTTCAACTGTCAGATTAAATATCGTTCAGTACAATACAGCGCAATCCCGAATTTGTTATACGTTGAAGCGAAAATGAATCACATCCCCATCGCTGATGACATATTCTCGACCTTCGAGGCGCATCTTGCCGGCGGCTCTTGCCTTCGCTTCACCACAGCAACTTGTATAATCATCATAGCCGATTACTTCGGCACATATGAATCCCCGCTCAAAATCTGAATGAATTATGCCAGCGGCAGCTGGAGCCTTCGAACCGGCTACTGCAGTCCAAGCGTGAGTCTCCTCTGGGCCACAGGTAAAAAAAGTTATAAGCTTCAGCAAACCATAGCCACCGCGCACGACTCTGTCCAAGCCAGACTCTTCCAATCCAAGGGATTTTAGGTACTCATTTCTCTCAACCTTATCTTGAATGAGAGCGATTTCTGCTTCAACGGCGGCAGAAACTAGTACCACAGATGCGTTTCTGCTCCTGGCAAATTTTTGCACCATTTTTGTAAAATCATTTCCGGTGACAAGATCATTTTCACTTACATTACACACATACATAACGGGTTTTATACTGATTAAATGCAATGTATTTGCAAAAATTTGTTCTTCCTCCGTTATGGATAACTGTTCCAATAAATTGCCGGATTCTAGCCAGCCAATGGCTTTATTCAAAAACGCTCTTTCCATTTGGAACTCGGGATTATCTTTTTTTGCAAGACTTGATTCTTTTTTGTATAGATTTTCGATATCCGCCAGCATTAGTTCCATTTCCACAACTTCTATATCATAGACTGGATCTATTTTACCATGTACATGGGTGATATCTGCATCACTGAAACAGCGTACCATGTGTAAAATTGCATTGGTATTCCTGATGTGCCCGAGAAATTGATTGCCAAGTCCTTCGCCATTGCTTGCTCCTTTTATCAACCCTGCTATGTCTACCACCTCCAACTGGGTTGGAATGATTTTCATACTGGCAGCAATTTCCGCAAGTTTATGCAAACGAGGATCTGCCACACCGACTCGACCAACATTTGGTTCCAGTGTGCAAAAAGGATAATTCATGGCCTGGGCCGCCGCCGTCTGAGTCAGAGCATTGAACAAAGTGGATTTTCCAACATTAGGTAGTCCAACAATTCCGCAGTTAAATCCCATGAATTACACCTGACAAACAGTTACGGAAATTTCGGTGCCAACATACAAAACCACGATAATATCGCCGGATTGAGCAAACTGTTTCTCCTGCACTACAATTTTCGCAGATTTTATCAACATATCAGAGCTAGATTCTTTTTTGGCAACCATGGCATTAATGCCGTTGCACAGCCCTGCTCGGTAGGCCAAAGACTTGGATTCAGTCATGAGCAAAATTGGAACTCTGGGACGTAGACGAGAGCAGCGCACCACCGCATCAAAGGAATCGGTGCAGAGCACCAAAACTGCTGCGCCGGAATACTCTACTGCGGTCTTTGCCGCCGCACATATGGCATCCAGTGTGGTGCATATAGGCAATTGGGTGTCGTCCTCCAGACAGCGTATACAATTGGGATCTCCTTCAACGCGAAGAATTACGCTAGCCATGATGGATACTGCTTCCAGCGGATATCGACCAGATGCGGATTCCTCTGACAGCATGGTCGCATCTGCGCCGCTGTATACGGCGGTGGCCACATCCGATATTTCTGCCCGGGTGGGGGTCGGAGCGATTATCATGGATTCAAGCATCTGAGTGGCAACGATTACCGGCTTTCCCAGCCGATGGCATGCGTTTATGATCCGCCGCTGGAGGATTGGCACATCCTCGTGACTGGTTTCAACTGCCAAATCCCCCCGGGCTATCATAATGGCATCAGAGGCGTCTACAACTGGTTCAAGAGCACTAATGGCCAGTGGTTTTTCCAATTTAGAAACTACTCCGGCCCGACCACCGATGATGTTTTTGGCATTTTCCACATCCTCTACACTCTGGACAAAGGATAAAGCAACCCAATCAACTCCCAAATTTAACACAAAATCAAGATCTTTGAGATCTTTTTCCGTTAATGCAGGAATTTTTAGCATAACCTGTGGTACATTAACGCCCTTTCGATTTGAAAGAAAACCTCCCACCAGAACATTAACCTTCGCAAAATCCTTTCCGCAGTCGATAACTTCCAGGCGCAATTTTCCATCATCCAACAACAGAAGAGTTCCCGCTTGCAAAGCTTCGAAAATTTCCGGATGCGGCAGTGTCACCCGATCATCATTTCCTGAAGCCGAATCCAGATCAAATCTAAATATATCACCGGATTTTAATTCAATTCTATCCTGAGCAAAGGTGCCAACTCTAAGCTTCGGACCCTGCAGATCCGCCAAAACTGTGGGATAGCAGCCGAACTTTTTTCCAATGGACCTAATGGCGTCATAAACCCGAGCATGCCCATCATGACTACCGTGGGAAAAATTCAAACGGAACACATCAACGCCGTTTTTAAACAATTTTTCCAAATTTTCTTCAGAGCAGCTAGCCGGTCCTATAGTTGCGACGATTTTCCCATTTCTATAACATGCAACCATATGGTTTTCTCCAAAATCACGATATGCCCCTTGATCTACCCTCATCAAGCACGCAAATCTACGATGACTAACCTCAGCTAGCAATAGCTAATGCATAATAGTAAAACACAAACTACCTAGCAAAGCAAAAGGGATTGCCTAACAAAAATACAAACCATTATATAAAATCTTTGAATTTTCAACAAACTCTCCAACTTTGATAACCGCTACTGACATCAGCATAATTCTTTGTAAAATTCTGCGTATTGATATACTTAGTAGGCAATTCCAAGCAAAACCCAAAAAGATCACAATAAACCACATCCCGAGGACAAGCTTTATCTAGCAATGTAGGGCAATAAGGCCAGGAAGCGCGCCCTTTTAACGGCCACCGCCATAGCCCGTTGCTTCCGGGCAGACACCATAGAAACGCGACAAGGCATAAGCTTTCCACGTTCCGAAATAAACTTCTGCAGAGGACGAACATCCTTGTAGTCGATTTTTAAAACTCCGTTTTCAAACGGACATGGAGACTGCTTTCTGAAATTAATTTTTTTCCATCCGGCGTACTGCACACCGGCACTACCGGTGGATCTATTTCCAGTTTTTTTCCCAGATTTAAACTCTTTTTTCACTATCAACTCCGCTTCAGCTCAATAAAATCGCTCAATTTCTAATAAACTCGCCGCGAGATTCATCATTCATTTCCATTTCGATTGGCACAACCATGGACTCACTACCATCAACCGAACCTACAGCTTCCGTATCGTTAAAAGATCTATAGTTTCTGCGTTTGTGGTCGGAGGCGAAATCTTCAGTGGATGCCATTACCTGCGGGATTAAATTATCTCGATCATCAAACATGTCCACTCGCACTGTCAGATGGCGTATTATATCTTCATTTAGTTTCATGATGCGATTAAATTCTGCCACCATCAAGGGTGGAGCTTTTAGCTGCATCACATAGTAGTGCCCCTTCCGGTTCTTTTTTATTGGATAGGCCAAATTCCTAAATCCACAGTACTCAGTACGGACTATCACACCACCATTCTGAGTAACGAAAAGCCCAAGAGCAACACCCAGCCCTTCCATTTGCTGCTGAGAAAGATCCTGACGTCCGATAAATACATTTTCATAAAGATTCATACGTTGCACCAATCAAAAAAAATATACCCTACATCCATCATATCGATGCCAGTGTACTAAACTTATACATCTTTTGGCGAAATAGTGCAACAGAAATTTTACCCGTCTGCTGACTTGCTAAAAACTCCAACATGCTGAAATTCCAGTGTTCCAATCCATTATTCACGTTGTTAGAATTTCTGCAACAGTTATTTTCTGCCATTTTTTGCATCTGATAACTAACGCATTTGCTTATAGCCTAATCCATAATTCGCGTTAATATCTGTAAATTGTTGTTAACTAGACTGGGAAAATCTCCCCTCTGATCCCCTACTCGTGAACCCTGTTCAGATATGGAAATTTTCCATGAACTGCCTTTAACACTTTAGCAAATACAATTTTTGTGGATCCTTCTGCATTTAAGAGCACGGATCTGAAAGAAAAAATCTCTGCAATTTTTTGGAAACCTTTTCTTACGATTTCATGTTTTTCCTGGTTCATTAGGTCATATTCATCCGCTATCAGATGGCGTGTTGCGATTCTGGCAGTGGATGTGGCTGCGCTAACATCCAGGATTACTGTTAGGTCCGGCTCGAAATTTCCAAGGGTAATTTGCTTTAGCTGCAGAATGTCCACGATGGATACGTGTTTAAGTAATCCTTGATACACCAGCGAAGAATCGTAGAATCTATCACATATGACGAAATATCCTTGCTCTAGCTGTGGTGCTATGAGCTTGACAAAGTGATCTCTCCTGGCCGCAAACATAAGCAGTGTTTCACAGATAGGATCCATTCCAGATATGTGGCGAGCTTTCAGCACACTGCGAATTTTTTCGCCAATTTCATCTCCTCCCGGTTCCCGCGTCACATGGACTTTAAGTCCGTAATCTTCCGACAATTTCTTGGCCAGTAGACTCACCTGTGTGGTCTTTCCTGCGCCCTCTCCACCTTCAAAAGTAATAAAATTACCAGCCTGTTTCATGATTTTTTTAATTGCTGAAAACCGGTAACAACACTCATTCAAAACGACTTTTACTTGCTTTTGCTGATTTCCAACCCTATGGGTGGAGGAGCCGGCTGTGACATGGCTTTTTCAGCTGAAAATAAACTTTTTATGAACAATACTGCCC
>JAIRZO010000029.1 GCA_031267195.1 Holosporaceae bacterium
GACAAACCACATCGTTGGCGCCATTTATTATCATTCCTGATACGGGACATGGTGCTAAAAATGAAAAATCATATACATTTGCCGGAGGACAAACGGAAACGAATCCCACAATTTCCGGGCGTCTCATAAGCAACTGCATCCCTATTAATGATCCAAAGGAAAACCCACTAACCCAAATGTTCCGTTGCCTGACATTGATGGACTGAACCCAATCGAGAACAGTGGCGGCATCCGTTAACTCACCGTCACCATTATTAAAAGTGCCCTCGGATTTTCCAACGCCACGGAAGTTAAACCTCAGCGCCGAAAAGCCGCAATCCACGAACGCATTATAAATGGCCAATGTAACCCTATTGTTCATAGTGCCACCCTGGGCGGGGCTTGGATGCAACACCATTGCCAATGGTGCCATCGGATCTCGACTATGATGGTATTTTGCTTCAATTCTACCTGCATGACCTGTCAGTACTATTGCTGGCATATGTTTTTCTCTCCACTCACTAATATTCTTTTTTAAAACTTAGCTTTTGTTCTAGAAAAAGCTTATTATAAAATAATAATATCCATATATGCTAACACAAGCGAATAATTAATTATAGATGTAAACAATGGAAATTGTGATAATAGCATATGGTCAGCTGGCTTTTTGCATACTATAAGTAGAATCTGGAAAAGACTGGTGTGTGGATGAAGTTTTGCGGAATCTCTAAAAATCTCTCTGATAGAGTTTTGGTTTGTTAAAAAAGAATTCTACTGAATATTGTTCTTGCTTGAGAGACTGTGGAAAGTATTTTGGTTCCTGCTGTCGCCATGGACTTTGCTGCCTGATGGGAGTACTTGGGTCTGCGGGGTTTGCTCAGCACAATATCACGCTGGCATTCCTGTTGTCCTTTGCCTATCTTTTTGCAGAAATCATTTGCTGTAAAGACGAGGGCTGGAATTCCAGTTGGGCTGCCTTTTGGTTCTCGCTATTTTTCTACGCTTCTAATTTGTATTGGTTGGCTTTTCCCCTGACAATAGATTTTAAAACGCATGGAGCACTAATTCCAGTTGCGCTTATGTTGATACCATCATTTTTATCTCTGCAGATCGTTATTGCCACTCTCGTGACGCAAAAATTTTTCTCTACTGTTTATCAGCGCATGTTGTTTTTTCCGGCTGCGGTTAGCACTATGATGTACATTTTTGGACATTTTCCCATCAATTTTCCCTGGATATTGCCGGGATACGCCTGGTGTTGTCATGAGGTTTTTCTTCAAACTCTCAGCATCTATGGCATATATGGATTGAGCATAGTGACGATGCTGATGGCAACTCTGTTGGGTGCGAGTTATGTTTTTTATCATAGCAGAAAAATAAAAAACGCCATTATTACGCTGTTAGTATCATTATTGCTGCTATTGAAAATGATCGGCTATGGTTTTGTGCATCTGCATGATCACAAAACTATCTACACAGGGCTAAAAGCCCGGATAGTGCAGTGTAATTTATCTCAAGAAGAGAAAAATGATGAAAGTTTGGATCAGAAAAATTTGCTGCAGTATCTGTACAGGAGCAACATATCAAACACCATAGAAAAATCTGGGAAAATCGATTTTACCGTATGGCCGGAAGCCTCTATTCCACATTTATATCGGGATGATATGGCAGGCTTAAATGATCTGCTGCGATCTGTGCTATCTACCGGAAGCCATCTTATTGCCGGAGCAGTGAGGGAAGACATTGCTACAGGGAAAATATATAACAGCGCCATTGTGATGGGCGATGATGATAATATATTGAAATACGACAAAATTCATCTGGTTCCATTCGGTGAATATATTCCTTTCCGCCGCTGCATACCAGCACAATTTCTCAGCAGCATTGCCAGTAGTGTAGGTGATTTTGATGTGGGAGATGCGCCAAAAATTCTGCGGCTAAATGGATTGAATGTTGTTTTGTGCATTTGCTTTGAGTGTGTATTCCCATTGGAATTTATACCAAAAAATGCCAAAGGATACCCCGACCTGGATAGTGTAGATCTGCTGGTGAACCTAACGAACGATGCCTGGTTTGGTCCGACGTCTGAGCCATTCCAGCATTTGCAAATTTGTAGGTCTAGGGCTATTGAATGCGGTGTGCCGCTGATTCGTGCGACGAATTTCGGCATCAGCGCTGTTTTTGATGGGTGTGGAGTGGAATTGGCGCGTATAGACATGAATACCGCCGGCACAATTGATGTGAACATTCCTAAAAAAAATTTTGGCAGTACTCTCTATGGCAGATACGGAGACGTCATTTTCTGTATTATGGTGTTGCTGTTGCTGATTATGGCTGGCATGGGAAAATATATGATGAGAATTGAAAAAAGATAGTCCGTGAATTAATACAAGCGAAAGTTAAGCCCTATGCCGGCAAAAGTTTTTGCTATATAATACGGTTCGTTGATTGTGGATGAATAATAGCTGAATGAATAAAATTATCACGAGATTTGCTCCGTCTCCGACGGGATTTCTCCACATAGGTGGAGCCAGGACTGCACTCTTCAATTGGTTGCTTGCCCGTCATCACGGCGGAAAATTTTTGCTGCGCATAGAAGATACGGATCGAGCTCGATCCACCCAAGAAGCTGTTGATGCAATCTTCGACGGACTAAAGTGGCTTGGCATCGAGTGGGACGAAGATCCGGTGTTCCAGTTTTCCAAATCTGGTAGACACGTAGAGTTGGCGGAGCAGTTGGTAAAAAATGGTTCCGCCTACTACTGCTACTGCTCACCACAGGAATTGGAGCAAATGCGGGAAGAGGCAAAAGCGAAGGGTATATCTCCACGGTATAATGGGAAATGGCGTAACATTAGTCCGCAGGATGCTCCCGCCGGAGTAAAACCGGTAATTCGTCTACGAGCTTCCCTCGAAGGCAGAACCGTTCTGCATGACATAGTGCAGGGTACCGTTACCGTTGCCAATGATCAGTTGGACGACATGATTTTGGTTCGCAGTGATGGTACTCCCACATTCATGTTATCGGTGGTAGTAGATGATCATGACATGGGCATTACTCATGTTATTCGAGGAGATGATCATCTCACCAACACATTCCGCCAAATACAGATTTATGAGGCTTTCGAGTGGCCATTGCCGCAGTTCGGACACATTCCTCTCATCCATGGTCCCGATGGCACAAAACTTTCAAAGCGACATGGTGCTCTTGGGGTAGATGGCTACAGAGATATGGGATTTTTGCCGGAAGCTGTCTGCAATTGTCTGCTGCGCCTGGGATGGTCTCACGGAGATGATGAAATTATCACTATGCAGCAGGCTGTGGAGTGGTTCACAACAGATAATCTGGGAAAATCTCCATCTCGATTCGATTTTGCAAAATTGGTCAACATGAATGGCCATTATATTCGGAATGCTGATAACGAACAGCTTCTAAATTATATTTTAACCACCGTTGGTGATATTCCGAAGGAAAAATGCAATTGGCTGCGTGTTGGGATAAATGGACTAAAACAAAGGGTCAAGACTTTGCTTGAATTACAGGATTTGTCTATGATATACATAGGTGATTTTTGGTGTCCGTTGCCAGATGAATTCGGCCTTTTTAGAAATGGCATAGAAACTGACCTGACAGAAACCTTGAGAAAGGTTGTCGGTTGTTTAAAACAGGCGGAAACATGGACAGAAGAAAATCTCGAAATTATTCTGAAGGAATTGACTTCTGACTGTGGAGTAGCTTTCGGAAGAATTGCTCAGCTCCTGCGCAACATATTAGCTCGTCGGAAAGTTACGCCGGGGATTTTTGAGATGTTGGCTGTGTTCGGTCAGAAAGAAAGTATAAGACGATTTGAATTATTTTTGGATTATTACTGTTAGGAGAAAGAAATGGCGGCTCGGCGGAATATCTACTTGATGTTTGGTTTTTGTATAGTTGGAGTGGTTTTTAGCCTCCATATAGAGAAGACAGCTGCGAAGGATTCGGCAGTGAGAACAGCAGTTTCTAGAAAGCCAACGACTCCTCAGCTGCCTAAAGCTAAAAGACAACTATCTCTCCTAGACGCATTGATATCTGCGCTAAATTACAATTTAAAGCTGTTTGTTAGTAGGTCGGACGAACAAATAGCTAAGGAGGAGTTAACTAGGTCGAAATTATCGTTTTTCCCTGATGTTAGGGTACAGATGAATGCCGGTATTAGCAAAAACAATACGCACTCCTGGCAACGCAATACACTTAACGGAAATGTTGCTGCAGTTGATAGTGAAATGCGGCCTCGTGAATCTAGCATTGGGATATACGTTACCCAAAATCTTTTCAATGGATTTTCGAGCACTAACACCATGGAGGCAGCTGATTTTAATGCTCAGTCCAGGGCGCAAAAATTGAGGCAGGATGAACAGGATTTGTTGATACAGGTGATTGAGGCTTATCTGGAAATTTGGTGTTGCCGACGGAAGGTTAACGCCTACATAAAAAGAGAAGAAAATATCCACAAATTTTTTGTGGCTCGAACCAGCAGCTACGAAGTCGGCACTGGAACTCAGGTGGAAATAGCTGAAGCGCATTCGAAGCATCAAACTGCTGTTTCTGAACGTATAAATGCCGAGACAGAACTGATCTCTGCCGAATCAAAATTCGTATTCCTAACCGGCATTAGCGCTGTGGGTGATGTGGAGCTGCCGGTTTTGAATGCTCAGCTGCCAGATAATTTGGAAACAGTCATTGCCATTGCAAAAGCATCATCTCCTGCCATCATAAGCAGCAGACTAGCCGAGGAGGCTGCCTTGAAAAAATTATCAGCCGTTAGAGGGTCGCTGGCTCCGTCCTGTGATCTTAAACTTCATGCTGAAAGAAGAATTCATCAGCTAAAAAACAATGATCGCAACGGAGATGACTACAAAAAATCATTTGAGGCAAGTCTGCAAGTTACTGTTCCTATTTTCAGCAATGATGGACATGGTAATACCTATTCGGCAATTGAAATAGCCAATCAAGAAGCTCTTAGAGCGAGATTTTTGGCGGAAAACGCCATCGCCGAGGCCATAAATACCTGCGTTGTTAACTGGCGTACTCATATTTCTGCCGATGCTCGTATTCAGTCGAGCCAGGCCGCTGTGGATAGTGCTGATAAGAGCTCCAAAGCAAATCTTGAGGAGGAGGCAGTCGGTTTGAAGTCCAATACTGAAATTTGGGCTAACGAAAATACTCTGATGGAAGCGAAAGTTAGCCTTTATAAAGCACAAATCGAGAAAATTATTGCCTACGCAAAGCTGCAGGCTCTGATGGGAAGATTAACCCTGCGGGATCTGAAAACATCACTACATATCGGAAATAATCCCACAAAATCTGCCGCATCTGCTGCACATCGAAAGATTTCTGTTACCGCAAACATGGTACCGGTTCCACCAAAATCCCATTCCAGTGCCGCTGCAAAGAAATAATTTTTTATTGTCGGTAGTAGTGTGTGCCGGACATGTCACCATACAACAGAATAATTACGTTCGGCTGTAGATTGAATGCCAGTGAATCCGAGACCGTTGCAGACATCGCCGCTGCTGCTGGTCTTCGTGGTTTTACCATCATCAATACCTGTGCTGTTACGGCTGAAGCCGAGAGAAAATTGCGACAGACTATTCGAAAACTCTATAGTGGAGACGATGGCATTAAAATAATTCTGACAGGATGTGCTGCTCAGCTGCATGCAGATTTCTATCTGCAAATGAATGGTGTCGTTGGCGTTATTCCCAATGATAAAAAATTGCTGCCGGAGGAATATAAAAAATATCTTCCATTAAATGCTCCTGTTGTCGATGCTGTCAAATCAAAAAATCATGGCAGCCAAATCTCCATTGCAAATACGCCACAGCAATCGCAAAAAGTTCGCGGATTTTTACAGATTCAGAATGGCTGTGATCAGAAGTGCACCTATTGCATTGTCCGAGTAACAAGGGGCAACAATATTAGCTATGCCAGAGACGATATTCTCCAATTGGCAAAAAACATGATCCATCGGGGATATGCAGAAATTGTGTTGACGGGAGTTAACATCACATCCTATGGCCGAGATATGGCAAATGCCGATGGTGGATTGGCATCCCTTATTCGTTATTTGCTTAAAAATATTCCTGAGCTCAAAAGGTTAAGATTATCTTCGCTGGATCCGGCCGATATGAATCAAAATCTGCTTGATATCATTGGTGGTGAAGAAAGGCTTATGCCACATATACACGAAAGCATTCAGTCCGGCGATAACACAATATTGCAGCGTATGAAGCGCCGACATTTGCGGGAAAATATTATCGAAACCAATCAGAAAATCCTGTCGGTCCGTCCGGAAACTATATTTGGAGCAGATTTGATTGTAGGATTCCCAACAGAAAC
>JAIRZO010000037.1 GCA_031267195.1 Holosporaceae bacterium
AAATGGTGTTGTGGTTAAAAGCCATGGCAACAGTGATGCGATTGGTTTTGCAAATGCCATATCTTTTACCATCAATATTTTGAAATATAATATATTTGACAAAATAAAAAAACTACTCGATAGATCTTGCAAATATGATTTGGGGAAAAAATACTACTGATGGTTAGCTTGGAAAGCAAAAATTGGAGCATTGAATAATGTATCGCATTAGTTCTGTCATTGTTGGCATTGGCGCTTCGCTTCCCGAGAAATACCTAACAAATTTCGATCTGGCAGAAAAAATGGATACCTCCGACGAGTGGATAACCAAAAGAACCGGCATAAAACGACGCCATGTGGCAAATGAGAACGAAACAACCGCCTCGCTTGCCACTAAAGCGGCATTTGCTGCTCTGGATCATGCTAGAATTTCGGTACACGATGTGGATTTGATAGTAGTAGCCACCGTCAGCGGAGATTATACATTTCCTGCCACGGCTACTTTGGTACAGAGGGAATTAGGCATAAGAGAAAAGTGCGTAGCATTCGATGTTAATGCCGCCTGCAGTGGATTTATATTTGCCCTCGATGTGGCAGATTCCTACATGAAACTGGGGAAATCAAAATGTGCGTTGGTGATTGGTGCCGAAACATTCTCTCGCCTATTGGACTGGAGTGATCGATCCACATCAGTTTTGTTCGGAGACGGAGCCGGCGCCGTAGTATTACAGGCCAAGTCCAATGATGTTCTCAACTCGTCCGGCATGACGGAACGCGGAATACAATCCTGCCGCATATACTCCGATGGTGCCTATGTAGATGCGCTCAAAACCTCCGGAGGAGTATCCACAACATTCAATTCCGGCTTCATCCAAATGGATGGGAAGTGCGTTTTCAAAAGTGCCGTAGAAAAGTTTAATGAAATGCTGACTTGTGCTCTGGAAGATAACAAGCTTACACTCAATGATATTGATCTGATCGTTCCGCACCAAGCAAATGCGAGAATTATAAGGAAATTAATAGAAAATTTTAATATTAGCGAAGACAAGGTGTTGATAACTGTGGATAAATATGCTAACACTTCAGCTGCATCCATTCCTTTATCACTGAATGAAGTGAAGGATGTAATATTTTCTAAAAAGAATGTAATTCTCCTTTCCATGGGAGCTGGATTTACGTGGGGGTACGTTTTTATGAAAATGTAGTACAAATTAAGTGTTTTATGCGTAATTGTTTTACGGTAATTATCTGCCTGCTAGTAAAATGATTGCGCAATGTAATGTGGTTTAGTTTATGTAAGGATGTTTGTTATGGATAATAAAAAGAAAACTCTGACAAGGGCAGATATTGCTGATGTTATCGTTAATGCATTTGATCTCACCAGAAACGAAGCTTCCAGGTTGGTTGATGAAGTTTTGTCAGTGATATCCGACGCGCTAGCAAATGGGGAATCGGTAAAAATATCAAATTTTGGCTCATTTTTCATACGCCCCAAAAAAGAAAGAATGGGGAGAAATCCAAGAACTTTAGAAGAAGCATTGATATCTTCACGAAAAGCAATATCGTTTAAATCGTCGGCGTTATTGAAAAAAATAATTAATGATAGTTTATCTTAGCTAAAGTTTCAATAAAAATGCTATCGGAGGGACAAATGAAGTTGATGGAAGGAAAAAATGGCGTAATAATGGGAATTGCCAATGACAGGTCACTTGCCTGGGGAATTGCCAAGTCTCTTGCTCAGACAGGAGCAAAGATGGTGTTCAGCTACCAGTCTGAAACTTTCCACAAAAGAATAAAACCGCTGGCAGATTCCATCGGTGGAGTAGATCTCATTGAATGTGATGCATCCAGCGATGAAAGCGTAAAATCTCTCTTCGCTCAAACACATACAAAGTTGGGAAAAATTGACTTTGTAGTTCACGCCATCGCCTATTCCGATAAAGAGGAACTTACTGGACCATATTTGAACACTTCGCGTACAAATTTTTTAAATACTTTGGATATTTCCTGTTATTCCTTTACGGCAGTGTGTAAATTTGCTACCGATTACCTGGCCGATAAGGCATCGCTGTTAACTCTAACATACATCGGAGCTGAGCGAGTCATGCCACACTACAATGTAATGGGAATTGCAAAAGCAGCCCTGGAGGCAAGCATAAAATATTTGGCTGTCGACTTGGGAAAGCGAAATGTGAGGGTAAACGGGCTATCGGCTGGACCGCTAAAGACTCTGGCATCCTCTGGTATAGATGATTTTAGGTATATCCTCAAATGGAATCAATATAATGCTCCCCTCAGAAGGAACACCACCCTCGATGACGTTGGCGGCTGTGCATTATTCCTTCTTAGCGATTTATCATCCGGAGTAACCGGAGAAATTGTTCATGTCGATTCCGGATATCATGTGGTTGGTATGAAGGCAGCAGATGCTCCAGACATATCTGTGGTATAGCCACATCGGTAGTGTGCTTTGAAGCATCACTCTCTCAAATTCATGAAATTAGCCATTGAAGAAGCGAAGAAAGCGTCATTGCGAGGATCTGTGCCGGTCGGTGCTGTGATAGTTCTTCAGGACAAAGTTATCGCCTCCGCCGGTAACGAAGTGCTGAAAAATGCTGATCCTACTGCCCATGCCGAAATAATTTGCATAGGCATGGCCTGCCGCCACCTAAATTGCAGCATACTGAAGCACTGCGACATTTATGTCACACTTGAACCCTGCGCCATGTGTGCCCAGGCCATTTCCCTGGCCAGAATTTCCAGATTGTATTTTGGAGCCTATGACAGCAAATACGGCGGAGTCGTTCATGGCTGCCGTGTTTTTAACTATTCCCTCCATAAACCTGAGATAGTTGGAGGTATTTCCGAAACTCTTTGCACAGAAATTTTACAGAACTTTTTCAAAGACAGAAGAAATTAACCGAGAGTATTCAGCAATGGATAGATAAGAATAAACTTCTTCCGAATATAGTTACCTGGTAGGGAGAGACACGCTCGCCTTGTATCTTTTACAAGGACAGTGGTCTTAGCTAAACTGCTGTTGTTAGAAGGCGGAGAAAGGCTGACCCTCGCCATGGGCCACTGAGCGCGTCCTAAAGATTACACCATTGCGCCGTTGTTGGTAAAAGATCGAACGGTATCTTAGGGTCTCAAACTTGAGCGATCCTGCATTTTACAAGGTTGATCCTACCACCGTCATTTTATTTTAGAGAGGTGATTTATGCAAAAGCAAGTTGTTTGTGCGATTTTTAGCGATCAGGTGAAGAAGAAAAACCGAATCTGGATTCAAAAATCTAGTTGCATTTGCAAAGAAATTGCAGCTTTCGGATCTGCATTTTTGTATGGAGTCTACAGGATGCTATTCAGAGGATATTGCCGGATTTCTTTACAACT
>JAIRZO010000089.1 GCA_031267195.1 Holosporaceae bacterium
ATAGCAAAACCAATGGTTCCGCATACGATGTACCAATTGGTAATGATGGATATAAACAATTGCATTAATGGTTGACTAAATTCCAGACGAGAAACACCGTTTTTTAAAAGTAGCTGGGATAAGCTAACAGTAACTATTTGAATAAAAATAAGAAAAACATGTATATAACTCATTCAATAGAATCCTATCGTCATTTATTCGCGATTAACACAAAATATTTATCAAAGTGGATGATCTTATGCATGTTGCTTCTGGATGCGAATAACTTGCCGTACTCCTTCCGGGAGGATAGTAGGAAAATCCTTCTGTTTCCGGAATGCCACAATTTCCAAAAATCATTTTCACCCATCATGTGATTAGGGTCCAGTGTGCCTTCCTTCTTCGCTGCGTTCATGCCAAACTGCAGCTCTCCCACGAAATCCACTACTCCAATTGTAGATTTGAGATATACCGGAAAATCCTGATAATATCTTTTATAACAGAAGACCAAATCGCCTTCCCGTTTATTCCAGTTAACCATTTCGGCGAATTGCTTGGTGGATGGCTTTTTCACATCCTGATAGAGCACAGCTCCCCTATTCAGCAGGCTCATCATGTTTGCCGCCATCAGTATCTGCAGATACACTGCGTGCCTGATGCTGATTTTTTTGAATATTGCCGAAATCATCACAACCACGATGGCCGCCATGGAGGCGAATGTCATGCCCACCAAAAAAGTGGCATTTTCTCCCTGCAGAATATCAGTAATTTCATGCTTTCCAATAAAAAATGCTACACCAATGGATAGCAACAAAAGCGTATTCAGCAATGATCCCCACTTAAAATTGTGTCTGACAGCGGCGGAATCTGCATCCTCCAACAGGAGAGATGTTAGAAATATAATGGGAGGGATAGTCGGTAAAATATAGGGAATTAGCTTTGAATTTGAGAAGGAAAAAAATATTAGAATTGTGAATATCCACACCAGAAAAAACATGTGTTCCTGAATAGATTGACCATCGCCGTGAACTGCGATATTGGTGTTACCACTATTACCAGCGGCAGTCTTTATTTTTTTGATGGAATTTTTTATGGCCACCAGCGAAAATCCAGTCCAAGGAATTAATCCTATCACCAAAGTTGGCAGGAAAAACCACCAAGGTTGATAGTGATTATGAACGGTGGTGGTATAGCGAGTAAAATGCTCAAAAATGAAATAAAAATCAAAAAAATCATCATTCCTGTGCATTACTAATAGGTGCCATGGTAAAAAAATGACCAGAAAGAGCAATAGACCAGGCACATAAAACATCTGTTTCAGCATGTGCCAATTTTTGGTGAGCATTATCCATAAAAATGCGATCATCCCCGGCAGAACGGCGCCAATCAATCCTTTGGTCAGACAGGCCAAAGCTGATAGAGTGTACATCGATACAATTAGGCATTTAGGTACCTCCGCCGAAGGTGAAGTGGAGTGATTAAATTTGCTACCCGGCTTTACAAAAGCCAAATAAAAACACCAGAGAGAGCCACTCATAAAAATCGACAACACGAGATCCAGAATAATTAGTCGACTGTGGATATAGTACAATAAATTCGTTGCCAGGATTCCGGCCGCCATTAATCCCATTGAAGAAGAATGGCGGAGGGCGCCAATGGCGAACAAAGTTAGACAACCGAAAATGGCAAAGATCATGATCCATAGTCTCATGGAAATTTCACCAATACCGAAAAGATTGATGGTCGCCGCCTGCAGCCAGTAGAAAAGTACGGGTTTTTCGAAATATTTCAATCCATTTAGATGTGGGGTGACGTAGTCGCCGCTGGCTACCATTTCCCGCGGAATTTCCACATAGCGACCTTCGTCCGGATCAACAAAACTGCGATTTCCAATTTCATGACAGAAAAAAACAGCCAAAACCGCAAGAAGCAGCAGCGCTATACGAGCGGGACTGAGACTTTTGGTGAAATTGGTCCAGTTCGTGTCTTTTTTCATTTAAAATCCAGCAAAAAAATAAAAAGATTTAGTGGAGCGGGTGAAGGGAATCGAACCCTCGTCACAAGCTTGGGAAGCTTATGCTCTACCACTGAGCTACACCCGCAGCCGAAAATTTCCCCGTAAAATATCCGCCGACAATCGCGGTGTCGATGAACAACAATGCTGTTGGCGACAATTTTGGAGGCCAGGACCGGAATTGAACCGACGTAAAAGGATTTGCAGTCCTCTGCATAACCACTCTGCCACCTGGCCAAACGTTTTCTGTTTCAGCGCCGCCAACATCTTCGCCTAATACCAGGAAAAAAGGCAAAAACGTGGTAGCTGACCGAGCCCAACGAATTATCTCTTCTTTGTGCACGACAAAACACTAGCGCACAAACAACTTCCGTAATATATTTATACGCATTGAACAGCTAGGTCAACATATATGAGTTCACTTTTCAAGGTTAATTTCTCCAAAAAAGATTACTTAAAAATACTTATTGTTATGCCGATGATTCGTTTGTTGTTTCCGGTAGATGTCCAATCACAAGCATTGGCGGTTTGCTCTACGGCTGCTATACTGGATAGAGTTCAATTAAATACCTACATAACTTTAATTGAAAAATACCTGAATGCCATAAGCACCATCACTGCTGAATTTGAACAATGCGACAGTCGCGGCTTTATCTCAAATGGGTATTTTTTTATGAAAAGGATCGGCGGTGTTTTCGCATTAAAAATGGATTGCAAATCTTCCAATGGGAAAGTCGTTCTGATCAAAAACGATAAAGTCACCTACTATAATAGGGAACTGAGGGAAAAAACAGAGACAGCGATTTATACTTCTCCCCTTGCTTTTCTTTTGGATAAAAAAATAGATTTGCACCGAAACACAAAAATACTGTCTGCGATGGAAGAAAACGGGAGGATTATCATAACGTTTTGTCAAGCGTTCGGAGATAGCGATGGAGCCATAAAACTGGTTTTCCAAAAAGAACAATTGTTGGCCAAAGAGCCCGCAGCCATCGAACAATGGGTCATATTTAAAAACAAAAGTGACCTAAACGACAGCATCATGATTACCCTAAAAAATCAAAAGTACTCCACCGTCGCCAACGAAGAATTTGATCGGTATTACTAATATTCCTAACCTGTTGTGGTTCACACGACTGCATCTCATAAATTTATTCCAGCAAAGCTTTAAACATTTTTGTAGTGGCGTAAAGGCTTGCGGGATAGGCTAATAGGGAAATGCGATAAATTTATTTTCGGTAATATTTTGTTAATATTGTGTTGTTAATGTTAACGCTGGGTTAAGGATGAGGAAATAAAATGCAAACAGACCTATTCAAAAAAACAGCTATTCTCGTGGAACAGCATTCTTTACAAAGCAAGTTATATAAGGATATATTAACCGCTAACGGATTTGATGTCAGCGTTACCGGATCAGCCATTGATGGCTTCAAGCAAATCAAAAGCGGCAAGCATGATCTTGTTGTGATTAATACGGAAATTGTAGAAGAGGCATTTTTGGAAAAATTAATCAATAAAATTCATGAAAATCAATCAACAAAACCAATGTCGATTGTCGGATTGTCGATTTATAACAGAGAATGCAAAAAAAATATTTCGAGAATTATGGATGCATTCCTGACGAAACCATTGTCTGTGGATAAATTTATGGAGTCTGTTTTTATGTGTATAGAGAACAAAAATAATGGTTGCAAAAATATTGGTAATTAACGAATGCAATATTGATATTTCGAGTTTGTGCGATCACCTGAGAGAATTGCATAACATTCTATTATTTGCTAGATCTTTTGAAGATTCCATTCGAATTGTGAGGACACAGTTTGTTGACCTGATTCTCATTTGCATACCGTCGGTACGATCGAGGATATTCATTGATTTTTTGGCGGTCCTTCGCCAGTTGTGCGGCGTTATTCCCATTATTAGCGTTACCGGCAGCGGGCTAACGGAATTTGTGACACAGTGTAGAGACATTGGTTTGGATGATATCATCGAAGCCAATGTTAATAAAAAAATTCTGGCAAGAAAAATAGCGATGTTTGTGCAGATAAAAGATATGTTCCATGATAATCTTCTGAACAACATTCAATGTGATACCGAACATACCAAAAAAGTTGCAACAATTTTTCACGAAAATACAGGTTTTTTGCGCAGGTGTCTGGATGAATCATCCGGTCGTTTTCGAATATTTCAGACTACATCCTGGCCTGCCGTGGATGATACTATCAACCGCGTTGATTTGTTTGTAATAAATTCCGAAGTTGCCGGAGCTTACCACTGCTGCGCCGGCATTCGTTTGAGAAAAATATATAAACATGTCCCAATTTTACTTACCAGAAGTGAAAATGATGAATCGGAGGTGAAGCAGGCAGCAGAATTGAATCTAGGATTTATGGATACCATTGCTACGTCTTCACATCCGACAATCATATCATGCCGGATTAATTCGCTAATAAAATACAAAAGACTCTATGAAAATTTTTCTCAAAACATAGAAAAGAACATGTATCAATCAACAATTGATGCAACCACCGGAGTGCTCAGCAGAACGTTTCTTGAGGATTACATAAAGAATCACACCCACCAGCTGCACAATTGCGCAGTCCTGATGGTAGACATAGATAAGTTCAAAGATATAAACGACAGATTTGGCCATGCATTTGCGGATGAGATGCTAAAGTGTGTAGCGAGTACCGTGAAAATGTATATACGTTCCTCAGATATGATTGCCCGCTACGGTGGAGATGAGTTCATCATAATTATTGATAACATCAATATGGAAAGCGCCAATCATATTGCGCTGAGAATACAAAAAACAGTTGAAAATTCAGTTATTAAAAATGCAACATGCACCGTCAGTATCGGCATATGCTGCCCGGAATCCGATGGGCGGTTAAGCCTGCAGGATGCCATTGCCATGGCGGATGAATTTATGTACCTAGCAAAACAGCAGGGTGGAAATTCTGTTAAAATATGTGCATAAATTCCCTATGAGATATAGGTTATTCCCTGCGGATTGCTGTGTGACTACATGTATAGTCTCATACGGTAAAGGTTTGAATTTATTTTAAAAAAGTGAGAATTGTTTTTTTGAGAATTTGCGTTGACTTGCTCAGAAAAATTGATATTTTATAGCTGGGCCTGTAGTTCAGCGGTTAGAGCCCTCCGCTCATAACGGAGTTGTCGTAAGTTCGAATCTTACCAGGCCCACCATATGAGTCAGTCTTTTCGGGAAAAGAAACCACAAGAACGATATCAGTTAAAAAAATCGGTGGGAGCATCATTTTCATTCCTCTCGGTATCCCATGAGGTTAGTGATGTGGAGCTCTGCTCTGTCTGTCGGCGGCAAGGGCAGGTTTTTAGGTATTTCATTAGCAGCAAATTCCTGGTAACCCACCTTGTATCAGCGGTTTTTTTTAGCACAAACCTGCCACCGCTTCCAATGGAGGGTTTTGCCTCTGCAGTACCCATAGCAAATGCGACAATATCAACATTCGCCCGCTGGATAGCATTTGTGTTAT
>JAIRZO010000090.1 GCA_031267195.1 Holosporaceae bacterium
TATCCTTCTATCTTTTTAACCCTTTTTCATGAGGTAACTTTGGCGTGTGAATCAATGCACATAGAAAAGATTCTTTTGCAATTTTATCTAAAAATTAGTTATACTACGCGCGGTAGGTCTGTTTCCCTGTAGGTTTTAAAGTACGTATGGTTGTTAGTACATTTAGTTATTTTTTCCCAACAACAGTCGTATTTATCGATGATGATATATCGTTTGTGAATGCATTGACCAATAAAATAGAAAACGGGAAGAGCTTTATTGTTAGCAAACACTATGACCCGCTAAATACTCTAGAAATGATTAACAGTATTAGCTGCTCCAACTCTTTTGGACATTTTGAGGTGGCCGGCAACAAAGACGATGATCCCGATCAGGAATCCGTTGCCTTTGATATCAGCAAGTTACACAGGGAAGTTTACAACAGAGATAGGTTTTCAAAAATTTCCGTTGTTGTTGTAGATTACATGATGCCGGAGATAGATGGCATAACTTTTTGTTCTAAAATTGCAGATAAAAACATACAGCGAATTCTATTAACTGGTGTTTCTGACGTAAAAATAGCCATCAAAGCATTCAATGAAGGGCAGATCAATAGATTTATAAGAAAAGCAACAGAAAATCTTGTAGAAGAGATAACTGAGAGCATCAACAAATCCATTAATCGATATTTCTCCGTGCAAACAGCTGAAGTAGCCCGCCATTTGTGTGCATACGAATACAGCCATCTGAAAGATCCCATCTTCGCCGATTTTTTTTTCAAAAGCTATTTCTCCGAAAGATGTGCCGAGTACTATATGCTAGATACCTATGGTAGCTACATGTTTTTAGATAGCGGTGGACACGCCACTCTGCTAAGTATCATGTCCGAAAATGAGTTGAATAGAATAACACAATTTGCCATAGAATCCGGAATAGCAACAAGGGATGTTTTGAAAAAATTACAATCTCGAAAGTTTTTGTTGGCGATTCATCGTCAGAATGGACAATTGCCGTCAGTCATAGAATGGCACAAGTACCTGAAACCAGCCAATAGGATTGATTGCTATCAGACCTACTATTTCGCCATATTTGACGATGATGCCCTTGACATAGAATTCAACAAAATTATTAATTTCGATTCATTCAAGCAAGCACACAACATGTTGGGATAAACATCACTCCAGCTGTGGGATTTTTTGATAGAGGAGGAATGATTTGTTCTTTTTGCGGATCATATTCAATTCTCCCTAAAACCAAAGCATTTGAAAAAATGCAAGTTTTATACAGATTGCTGGGAAGAATTCTTTAAAATCAAAAATACCTTCTACATTTTCCCAATTCTATACCAACTCATTCCTATTGTCTGTTGAGTTAATTTTTGCTGATGGATTTATAATTCCGAAACAAAAAATTCTTGTTTTTTTTTATACAATGGTTAACATAACAACATGTTAAATGTTACTTGGAATATTTTAGTGTAGAAACACATAACAATTTTGGGAGTTGTTGGATTGATGCAATCAAAATCTGTAAACCGTTTTTTGTTGGTGGTATTTGCATTGTCGCTATGTTTTGGGATGGAGAGCAGTGGGCATATGGCCGATGCCAGTAATCAAACTTCGGAATCGTCTTCTCCGGATGCTGCAGCTGTGATGGAATCTCCTCCCGTATATCAAAAGATCGAACCCATTCTCGGCTGGAGTCGCCACTACGGTGATTCTGCTCGTTCGGTTTCTCAGTGGATCCGCTGGTGGAAGTATCTACGTCTCAAAGATCCTGTACTGATGCGCTGGACCTACGGATTACTAATTCGCATCTACCCACATACTGAAATTAATAGAGCTCTTTTCGTCCGTGGGATATATGATCCCAATGCCGTCGTTGTGGCCAGCAGATTTCTTCCACCATCCGGCGGTGTGTTCATTGACGTCGGGGCGAACAATGGATATTTTTCCATGCTTATCAGCAAAAATATTGGGAATGGCGGATGTGTTTATGCTCTGGAGCCAAGTTCTCGGGAATTTAGTCGATTGGTGGATAACATAAAAATTAACGGACTTGAGCAGGTGATCTGTGCCCACAAAGTCGCTGTTTCGGATCAGGTTGGAGTGGCGAAGTTGAAAATAGCCGGGGAAGAAGAGAACGCTCTCAATACCCTCGGTAGCGATTTTGCTTCCAAGGGAGTGGAAAATGCCGGTATTGAGAATGTGGCAACAGTCAGCATTGATGAATTCGTGAGTTCCCATCATTTGCCACGGGTGGATTGCATAAAGTTGGATGTAGAGGGTAGTGAATTGCGAGCCATGAACGGTGCTCGCCGTACCATTTTGACCTATCATCCAGTAATCATATTGGGTGTAAACGATGATGCCCTGAAAGCGAATGAAACTGATCGCGATGCGTTGCAGAGAATTATCGCTGAATTCGGTTATGTGATTTATAAATTGGTGGAATCTCCGCAATTTGCACTGCAGCTGGTGAATGACTTTGCAAAGGAAAAAGCTAAGGTTGTATACTGCCTGCCACAGGGGATTACTCCTCCACCATTGCCTCAGCCGGAGGAGAAGTCGTTTGTCGCTGCTGTGCAGGAGTTTTTCCAATAGGCATCGGTAAATGACTATCACTGCAAGTGTTAGGAAAGGTCTGCGAACTTTGCTTCGAAGAGTTGGTAATTCCGATTTGTTTTTGCTGCTTGCTTCTCGGCTGATAGTTTTTCTAATGCGGCTATCGTTTCGCACCACCCGTTGGACGATTGTGGATGAGCATTTGGTAGGTGCCTATCATCGGGCTGGTAGGCCGTTTATCGCATGTCTATGGCATGATAGATTGATGCAAGCTCCGTGCATCTGGAAATGGCAACAACCGCTGCACGTGCTGGCATCTCCCCATCGTGATGGAAGATTAATTGCGAAAATTGTTGAGTCGTTTTCGATGCCAGCAATTTTCGGATCAACAGGCAATGGCGTGTTCGCCGCTAAAGAAATAATTAGGCTGCTGCAGGACGGTAAATATGTTGCTATCATTCCGGATGGTCCACGGGGACCTCGTCACAAACCGGCGCCGGGCGTGGTGGCTATTGCTAAAATAGCCAAGGTGGATATAGTTATGTTTAGTTTTTGCGTAAAAAGATACTACCGATTCAATTCCTGGGATCGACTCATATTTTCCTATCCGTTTAATCGTGGAGCCATAGTGTATGGTAAGCCCATTAGATTCAATGAATTGATGCACATGGACGATAATATTGCGCTGGAGCTTTTGGAAAATAGAATTAACGACGCATCAAAAAGAGCTCATAGAATCATAAATGGAACTGATTGATGATGCAAAAATATTTGAAAGGAAAGATTTTGTGAAATCTGAAATACATTGGAATATCGATGATGATGGAAATTCAGGCGGAGAAAATTGCTGTGATTGCTGCTGCGCATCGATTTTATTCTGCATCTACAATTTGTTGATTTTGCTTTTAACACCGTTCCTCCACATATATTTTTACTGGCGATGTTTCAGTGGCAAAGATAGATTGGCAGATGTTAGGAATCATTTTGGCATCGCCACAGCACCTCGTCCAAAGGGAAAATTGATGTGGATTCATGCCGCAAGCATTGGAGAATCTCTGTCGGCACTAACCTACATAAATCATATCAAAAAACGCTATCCGAAATTAAACATACTGCTCACTACAATTACGGTCACATCGGCGGATATTGTGGCTAAAGAAATCAAGAACATTGATGGCTGTGTTCATCAGTTTTTCACTGTGGATCATCCACTATGGCTGAAAAAATTTCTTTACCATTGGCAGGTAGATGTGGCGGTATTTTTGGAGTCAGAAGTGTGGCCCAACGTCGTTACCATGTTGCATGGTCGCGGTGTTCCGTGTTTTTTACTGAATTCCAGACTGTCTCCAAATTCATTCGAAAGATGGAAGCTGGTGACTCCCCTATTTTCGCGAATCTTGCATATGTTTAGGGCTATTCTTGCGCAATCCGAAATAGATCGGCAGAGATATGCGTTGTTTTCTCCGAAAAATACATTCCGCATAGATAATTTGAAACATGCCAATGAATTGCTGAGCTGCAGGGAAGATTTGCTGAGATTCTTCCAGATGAAATGCAAAAATAAAAAGGTGTTGGTGGCGGCGAGCACTCATGAAACCGAAGAAGAAGCTATAGTCGAAGCCCATAGGAAGCTGAAGCAGCGCGGAATTGATTTGGTTACCATAATTATTCCAAGACATATTGTTAGAGCGGGTGCCATCGGTGATTTGCTACGGCGGCATGGAGTCAATTACATGATGCGGTCTGATATCAGTGATGAGCAGATTGCTGATGCTATTCAGACAGATGCGCTTGACACCAGCCAAACTGAGGATCCCTATGTCAGAGAAATATATTGCATTGATGCTTTTGGCGAGGTTGGTACATTTTTGCGGCTGGCAGACGTGTGCTTTGTGGGAGGATCTTTGGTGCCAGTCGGGGGACACAACATATTCGAACCGGCAACCTTTGGCAAACCGGTTTTGCACGGTCCATTTATGGATAATGCTATGGAAGTCCGTAATTTGCTGCGAGATAACGGTGTGGCGTTTGAAGTGCACAGCAGCGATGAAATATGTGACCGCTGCCTCCAGCTACTAATGGATCAGAATATGTTGGATGAAATATCCAGTAGGGCCTTGTCCATCACAAGGAATGAATCTCTCACTCAGATAGAAAAGGCAATGCAGCTCGACGAATATTTTGCTGGATAGCAGACGACGAATTTTTGTGCTTTTTTTATCTTCTTGAAGAAATCTGTAATTTTAGGTACTTTGGCAGATGTGTGCTGCTGCGGTCGTAGCTCAGATGGACAGAGCGCAGGATTCCTAATCCTGGTGTCGTGGGTTCGATTCCCACCGATCGCACCATTGCATAATCGTGTTTCTGGAAATTTTAAGGACAAAAAATATGGTTGAGAAGCTCATGGTGCGCGGCAATCAAAATGTTAATGGTACCGTCAATATTTCCGGTGCTAAAAATGCAGCTCTTCCAATTTTTGCTGCCAGTTTGCTGTCGGAAAATGGATTGCAACTCAGCAATATTCCTCCATTGGCAGACGTTTCTACGATGTTATCCCTTTTGGAAAGACTTGGGGTATCCTATAGAATCACCAAGGATGCTATTCATTCGATATCCGTATGTTTGAAGACCGACTCTATTGATAATTTTATCGCTCCCTACGAAATAGTAAAAAAAATGCGGGCATCCATTTTGGTTCTGGGACCCTTGTTGGGACGTTTTGGCCGATGTACAGTTTCCATGCCCGGCGGCTGCGCCATCGGTGTTCGTCCCATAGATTTCCACATTAGAGGAATGGAAGTCCTTGGAGCTCACGTGGAATTGAGGGATGGATATGTGCATGCAACGGCCAAAAAGGGATTGAAGGGCGCGGATTTTGAATTTCCGGTCATCTCAGTGACCGGAACCGAAAATCTCATGATGGCGGCTAGCTTGGCGGATGGTACTACGATCCTGCGAAATGCAGCTAGGGAGCCTGAAATTGTGGATTTGGCGGATTGTCTAAACAAGATGGGAGCAAAAATTTCCGGGGCAGGAACTGACATCATCACCATCGTGGGTGTATCCAATCTCCATACTGCGCAGCATGCTGTAATTTCCGATAGAATTGAAGCTGGCAGCTACGCCATAGCGGCGGGCATAACCAATGGCCGAGTTGATCTAATTGGTAAAAATTTGCGGGGAATGCTTTCTGCATTCATAGATAAAATGTCTATGGTTGGTTTAGCATTTTCCGATATCCCGAATGGGCTTGGGGTCGAGTGTGCTGGGAAAATGGAGCCATGTGATATAGAAACAGCCGAATTTCCGGGATATCCCACAGATTTACAAGCCCAGAGCATGTCACTGCTGTGCCTGGCCGGCGGTGTGTCTAATATTCGAGAAAATATTTGGGAAAATAGATTTTTAGATCGGAAGAGCACACGTCTGA
>JAIRZO010000036.1 GCA_031267195.1 Holosporaceae bacterium
TTCAGCGATATGATGTCGCAGTGTTTTTTGAACATGTCGAATGAAATAAATATGTCCTATGATGATTTTATCCGCACAACCGAAGAACGTCATAAAATTGCGGCCCAGACGTTATGGAAAATGATTGAAAAGGACATTTATAAAAGTACTTATGCGGGCTGGTATTCGGCCCGGGATGAAGAATATATAGCGGAAAACGAAGTGGTGGATGGTCGTGCTCCAAGTGGTGCGCCCCTCGAATGGATGGAGGAAGAGTCTTATTTCTTTAAATTATCGTCATTTCAGGGTAAACTGCTGGAGTGGTACGAGAAAAATCCGGATTCCATAGCTCCAGCTTCCCGAAGGAATGAGGTAATTAATTTTGTAAACAGTGGTCTTCGGGATCTATCCATTTCCAGAGGTAGATTTGACTGGGGCATTCAAATTCCCAACCATGATGGGCAAGTTATGTACGTATGGGTCGATGCTCTCACCAATTATATTACGTCGCTGGGATTTCCGGACAATATGGAACGGGTATCGACAATGATGGCCAATTGTGTCCACATCGTTGGCAAGGAAATCCTGCGGTTTCACGCCGTTTACTGGCCAGCACTGCTGATGTCTGCTGGTCTCCAGCTGCCGCAACGCATTTTTGCCCACGGGTGGTGGACAAGTGAGGGCAGAAAAATGTCTAAATCAATTGGGAATGTCGTTGAACCACATCCGCTAATAGAAAAATATGGAGTAGATCCCATCCGTTACTTTCTTTTTAAGGAGGTGAAATTTGGTGAAGATGGTGATTTTTCAAAAGCAGCACTGCAAAATAGGGTCAATTATGACCTAGCCAACGACCTCGGTAATTTGGTGCAGCGGGTATTGGTTTTCATTCAGCAGATTGGCGCTCACTTGACGGTTGATTACAATTTTTCTGCTGCCGAAGAGCAATTGTTCAATCGATCTCGTCGGCTGATCGATGAAATTCGTCCACTTATAGACAAACAGAATGTTCATGGCGCTCTTGGTGCCATATGGGAACTGATTTCCGTATCCAACAAATTTGTTAACGATACCAAACCATGGGACCTTGCAACAAAGTGTGATATCACTCGCCTCAACAGAACTCTGACCGTATTATGCGAGAGCATTCGCGCCATCGGATTTTGTCTTGCTCCTTTTCTTCCGGATACGGCGAGGAAAATTTTTAATTTTCTCAATGTGGAGGGTAAAACATTCGGTGAGATGGAGTGCAACTTTGTGGATCAGGATTTGCCGAAACCAGCGCCGTTGTTTCCGCGAGAACAATTTATGGCCTAGATATGTTTTTCATAGACTCCCATTGTCATCTGACTTTTTCTCGTTTTAGTTTTGTTTTTGATAAATTTAATTCGTCAGATCAAATTAGTAGCGATAGAGAATACTACAGCGTTTCCAATTTGTTGCAAAGAGCAGTTGATTCCTCTGTAAAGTATATATTGCTCATAGGTACAGAATTATCTGATGTGGAGGAATTACGATCGTTGGTGGATGATTCCGATCACCTTTTTCGCACTGTCGGTATTCACCCATTGGAAGCGAAAAAACATCGTGAATTATACAGTAATGACGACATTATTAGCATCATCACATCAGAATGTGCAATGGTGAAAACGGTTGGAATTGGTGAGATCGGTTTGGACTATCACTATGAAAAGGCCAGCAAGCCCCAGCAGAAGGAATTGTTCCATTTACAATTGGAATTGGCGAAGAGATTTAATCTACCAGTATCAATCCATTCGCGCGAAGCCTACTGGGATGTAATTGATATTCTGAAAGATCACCCGGGAGTAAGAGGTGTCATCCATTGTTTTTCTGGAGAAATGGACTTCGCCACAGCTGCTCTCGATCTCGGATTTTTCATATCCATCTCCGGCATTATCACCTACAAAAATGTAAACGAACTGCGAGAAACTCTGAAATATGTTCCGCTGGATAGCATGCTTTTGGAAACGGATGCTCCATTTTTAGCGCCGATGCCATATCGGGGACAACTCAATGAACCATCATTCATTCCACACATAGCTCAGTCACTTGCCCAGCTATTGGGAGTATCGGCTACCACAATTGCTGAATGCACCAGTAGCAATTTTTCTCGATTATTTTCAAATGCCATTATCTCTTGAAAAAGATCGGAAATTTTAGGATAATAGGCCATTGCATCATGGCCGAAAAGATTTCGACATCAGCGATGGTGATGGAGTTGTGAATTTAGAAAGGATTGTCAAATGATTGCGGTTATACGGACTGGTGGGAAGCAGTACAAAGTCAGAGAAGGAGACCACATCTCCGTCGAAAAACTACCCCACCAGATGAATGCGTCCGTGGAAATTAGGGACGTCATGTTACTGAACGATAACGGTAGCGTAACCGTCGGCACGCCGCTGATCAATGGCGCCGTGATATCCGCCAGTGTCGTGGAACAGAAGCGACGACCTACCGTTCTCATCTTTAGGAAGAGTCGCCGCAAGAATTTTCGCCGAAAGAACGGACACCGGCAGCCGGTGACTATCCTGAGAATTGATGGCATTTGCCGGCAGTAGAATCTGGATTTTTTTGCTAAAAACTAAAGTGTTTAGAATATTTAGGAGAATATTATGGCAACCAAAAAAGCAGGTGGTAGTTCGAGGAATGGTCGTGACTCCGAAAGCAAACGCCTTGGGGTGAAGCGTTTTTGTGGTCAATTTGTGTTGGCGGGAAATATTCTGGTTAGGCAGCGGGGAACAAAGATCAGGCCCGGCGCCAATGTGGGATTGGGGCGGGATCATACCCTATTTGCTACCGTGAATGGGGTTGTGAAGTTTATGAAAAATTCCCAGGGACGCAGCACAGTTTCCGTTGTTAGCGGGTGAGTGATCAAAAACGTTTCTGCCCTCCGGCTCCCGCACTTCTACCGGGTATTTCAGATCAAATTCGCTGACGGCGGT
>JAIRZO010000065.1 GCA_031267195.1 Holosporaceae bacterium
GTGCTCTTCCGATCTCTCCCTGCGATAAGCGAGTTCTGGACCGTATGTTGCCATATTTCTGTGACGATTTTGGCAATCCGCATTCGCAGCATGTCCTGGGAGTTGCTGCCAACGATGCCATCGAAATCGCTCGAGCGCAAGTATCTTCTCTCGTGGGAGTTAAGGATAGTAGGGAAATTATATTTACCTCCGGTGCGACGGAATCCAACAATCTCGCAATTCAAGGAATTGCGCGGTTTTATCGGGAAAAAGGAAATCGTATCATCACTTCCACCATTGAACATAAATGTGTATTGGAGGCCTGCCATGCTCTCGCTCGAGATGGATTTGATGTGGTATTTGTGCCGGTCCTAGAGGATGGGCGCATTGATTTAGACGCGTTTCGCTCAGCCATCAACGACAAAACCATTTTAGCTTCCGTAATGTGGGTAAATAATGAGATTGGAGTGTGCCAGCCCATAGCGAAAATTGGAGAAATCTGCCACAGCCATGGTGTATTATTTCACTCCGATGCGGCTCAGGCCATTGGAAAAATTGACATCGATGTATCCTCCGTAGATCTCATGAGTATTTCCGGTCATAAAATATATGGTCCCAAGGGTGTTGGCGCTCTCTATGTGACCATGCAGCCGAGGATTAGATTATCTCCACTCCTGTGGGGTGGGGGACAGGAACGGGGAATGCGCTCTGGTACGCTGGCGACTCCTCTATGCGTTGGACTTGGCGCTGCTTGCGAAATAGCTGCGTCAGAAATGGCTACCGAGCAGGAGCGTTTGTGGCATTTGAGGAAATATTTTCTCGAAAAAGTTTTTGCAGCTCTACCAAAGGTGCAATTAAACGGGTGTTCGGAACACTGCATTCCGGGATGTATTAATCTCAGTTTTGAGGGCGTTGAAGGCGAAAGCATCATGCAGGGAATGCCAGAAGTATGTGTATCTTCCGGATCCGCCTGCACATCGAACTCTCTGGAACCTTCCTATGTGCTAAAAGCCATCGCCGTTAAAGAAGATTTAGCACATTCATCCATTCGATTCGGCATTGGAAGGTTCACAACTGTAGATGATATCGAATATGTTGTTGAGAAGTTGATAAAAGTCATTAACAGATTGAGATCCATGAGCCCATTGTGGTAGAATATCCTGGATCTGTTCTTATATCCACTACTGATTCTGATTGAGAGGTGATTATGAAATATTCCAAACAGGTTACTGACCTCTATAAAAATCCGGAGAATATCGGCAGTTTTGATGAGAGTAGCAGGAACGTTGGCACATCTGTGGTTGGAGCTCCTAGCTGTGGAGATGTGATAAAGTTGCAAATAAAAGTGGATGATAATGGAGTAATTTCCGACGCAAAGTTCAAAACTTTTGGTTGTGTTGCCGCTATTGCTTCCAGTTCCTTCATCACCACTTTTGTGAATGGAAAAACGCTGGAAGAAGCTCAGCAGATTAAAAATCAGGAAGTCGCTGATTACTTATCCCTACCTCCGGTGAAGGTACATTGCTCCGTTTTGGCAGAAGAGGCAATAAAAAAGGCTATTGAAGATTATCGGTTGAAAAATGAATGAGTTTGTGTGATAGATATATCATCGGACGTGATATTGGATAGAAGTTTTTAGAAAAATGGTGAATATGGAATGGATGAAAAAATTATAACAATGACTGACGCTGTTTTGAGCTTTCTTAGGGATTCGCTACAAGAAGCTGCTGCCGTTGGAGTGCGTGTAGATGTGGAATCCGGTGGTTGCCGGGGCATGCGGTATGCTATAAGTTTTGTGACCGAAGAAAGTGCTACTGATGCAACTGATTTAGTCCTTGATACTGATAATATTAGAGTTTATATTTCACCAAAAACTCTAATATTTGTTCGGGGTATGAGGATGGATTATCTGAAAGATCCAATGGGAGGGCGTATAGTTTTTGAAAATCCCAACGCAAAAATGCACTGCGGTTGCGGTAAGTCTTTCTGTGTGAATGAATTCGGTGAGTCCATTTGCAAAACCTGCCAATAATGAAAATTATGGGTAGTGGCCAGTATGAATTACTACGAGCTGTTTGATCTTCCAGTTTCCTATACATTGGATAGGAATAGGCTAACGGAGGTTTATTTGAAAAAACAGCAAATCGTTCATCCGGATGTTCTGTCAGTGGCTGATATCGATGCAGATGGGCAGAAAATCGTTAGCTGTGTTGACCATAGCCGTGCAAGTGCCGTAGTAACTAATACAACCGGCAGCAATGAATCTTCATCGGTCGACCTCAACATTGCCTACGGAATATTGATGGATCCCGTTAAAAGAGCTGAATATTTTTTGTCTTTGCATGGAATACAGGTCGACAATATTTCAGTTCATTATGCAGCAGAAATGTTTGATATTAGTGATCGCTACAATGATCTAAAAACCTCGGCAGAAAAATTGGATTTTCAGCAAGGATTGATGCAGCACATGCGGGAAATTGAAAAAAATTTAGAAGCACTGGAGCAGGATCTTGCCGAATTTCACAAAATGGCTGTGCTGCTGCGCTTTATGGAGTCATTTTTAGGAAAAGTACGATTAGATGCTTACAATAGGAATTGATTTGGGAACCACAGCTTCTGCTATTGCTTTCGTGCATAATGGTGTTCCAAAAATAATCGCTGTGGATGGAGGGAAAAACACCGTCCCATCCGTCGTTAATTATGGAGAAAATTTCCCCATTGTTGGGCGTGAAGCCATATATCGTGTGGATTATGACAGAACAATATTCTCTGTGAAACGTTTTATGGGCGACAATAGGAAATTTCTCGATAAAACTCCGGAAGAAATTTCCGCAGATATACTTTCTTTCTTGAAAAGAAGTGCAGAGCAGGTCTTGCGAACGCCGTTGGATGCAGCGGTAATAACGGTTCCAGCGCATTTTTCAAATTTGCAGAGAATTGCCACGAAAAAAGCCGCATCCTTGGCGGGCATAAGGATATTAAGGCTGATAAATGAACCAACAGCCGCCGCTATTGCATTTGGATTGGATAAAAAACAAGATGGTGTATTTTGCGTGTACGATTTTGGTGGTGGAACATTTGATTTTTCCATTCTTCGCCTATCTAGGGGCGTTTTCCAGGTTTTGGCAACCGGCGGAGATACCTATCTGGGAGGAGATGATGTGGATTTCGCAATTTTAAAATACAATCTGCACCAGAACAATCTCGATATTTCCCAGCTGAATGAAAATGAAAAATTGTTTGGCATACTGCTATCAAAATCCATGAAAGAGCAGCTAACTAAGCTGGAAAAAACCCACAGGCAGTTTGCCTATAGGGGGAACAGTTGTCGCTTTCAATTATCCCGACAAATTCTCGAAGACATAGTAATGCAATTTTCTCGCAGAACATTGCAAATTGCAGATCAGGTGCTTATGGATTCTAAAGTTGATAAAAATGATATTGCTGGTATTGTTGCTGTGGGAGGTATGACAAAAATTCCGCAGGTCAAAAAAGCCATTACCGACCATTACAATCTGAAAATTTTTGATGAATT
>JAIRZO010000004.1 GCA_031267195.1 Holosporaceae bacterium
GCAAATAAAACATGTAGCTCAGGAAAATCTCTACTATTACAACCGGCATTACTGCGTTTCGGGGCGGCTGTTTTTTTAGTACCTCTACTGCTGATTGCCACCATTCCTTCAGAAGATACTACTAATGATCAGCCTCAATCTAGGAAAAATGCCGTCTATGAAACGAAGGAATTGTTCCGGGCGATTGATAATATCAGTGCAACTCCTGTCGTCATAATGGCCCACTGCAATTTTGGCCCGCAACTACTCTATTACACAAAACACAAAATCGTGGGAGCTCCCTATCATCGGCAGCAGCACGGCATTATCGCTTCCCATGAAGTGATGGAGGCTGCTTTTTCTTCGCAAAAAATAAAAAAAATACTGGCCATCACCGGTGCATCGTATGTTTTTATAAAAAAACCTCAAACCAAACAAACGAAAAATGGACAAATTAATGGAGTCAAGGCGTTATCACTAACCGAAATGATTATTGCTGGGCAGCTGCCACCCTGGATCTCCATCGAAAATTTTCCGAAAAAATTTGATGATGTAGTCATCGCAAAAATTCATCGAGATTTATTAACTAAAAAATAATCTTTATCTATCAAAAATAAACACAGTGAGTTGATGGAGGAATTGCATGAAATCCATTGCTGTTCTTATCCCCTGCTACAATGAAGAAAATACCATAGCTTCTGTAGTTGAATCGTTTAAAAAGCACCTGCCAGGTGCTACCATCCATGTCTATGACAATGGATCCACCGATACAACTGCGCGAATTGCGAAAGAAGCTGGAGCCGTTGTTGTCACCGTGAAAAATCGTGGTAAGGGTAATGTGGTACGGAAAATGTTTGCGGATATAAATGCTGATATATTTGTCATGGTAGATGGTGATTCCACTTATACCGCCGACGATGCTCCACACATGATTGACCTACTTACATCGGCTAATGTTGATATGGTGGTGGCTGTTAGGAATGCCAAATCCCAAAATGCCTATCGGGACTGGCATAAAATTGGCAATAAATTTTTTAATTTCATATTAAAAGTACTCTTCAATAGTAATTACAGAGACATATTTTCCGGCTATCGAATTTTTTCTCGCAGATTCGTAAAAACATTTCCGGCTACAAGCCGAGGGTTTGACATAGAAGCGGAATTGTCCATTCATTCGCTTACACTATCCATTCCATTTGCGGAAATTGATTCGGCATACCTGGAACGTCCAGCAAATTCCGTCAGTAAATTACAGACATTCCGTGATGGATTCAGGATACTGTTTAGTATTCTGAGATTGCTGAGAGAAACAAAACCGATGGTATTTTTTGGCACAATTTCACTTATAGCTTTCATTATAGCATTGACTTTTGCCTATCCGATCGTGATTACATTTTTGGAGACCGGGTTAGTGCCTCGATTGCCGACAGCCATGCTATCCAGTGGCCTTATAATGATATCGTTTTTGAGTCTTACTTGTGGTATGATACTGGACAGCGTTAGTCAGGCTAGACTTGAAATGAAAAAGCTTCACTATTTAATGTTAACAATGGATTGAGGAAATAATTTTTCGACAAGAGCAATTGGAGCAGCACATATTTGTGCAATAGAAAATATTTTCATTGGTTTTTTGTACATATGTGGCTAGAATGCGTGGTCGGTGTGTGTTATATGTGCTACTATATATTATATTAATGTGAATTGTGGTAGTTTTTAAAGTGTTTTTTTAAATAACTATTTGTTACTATACAAAGTATGGTTTTAGCCATTGTCTTTTCCATATGCAAATTAAAGAGTTAATTAACTGGTAATTAAAGAGATAATATGCGTTTAAAGGATATAAAATCAAAAATGCCGGCCGAGTTGTTGGCTTTTGCGGAGAGTTTAGAGGTGGAGCATGCATCCGCACTTCGTCGGCAGGATTTGATGTTTGCAATTCTAAAACAGTTAGCCGAAAAAGATGTGGAAATTCTAGGAGACGGAGTTCTAGAAGTTCTACAGGATGGATTTGGTTTTCTAAGATCTCCTGAGGCCAACTATATGGCCGGCTCCGACGATATTTATGTCTCTCCATCCCAAATCAGAAAATACAGTTTGAAAACAGGAGATACTCTGGAGGGAATAATTCGCTCTCCGAAGGAGGGAGAGCGATATTTTGCCATTTCAAAGATCAATCTCATCAACGGTGATTCCATCGAAATTGCGAAGCATCGCATAAATTTCGATGATCTTACTCCACTTTACCCAAGCTCAAAATTGACGCTGGAGGTGGATGACATGAATGAGAAGGATATGACAACGCGGATCATAGAAATCATTTCGCCTTTGGGTAGGGGACAGAGAGCTCTGATAGTTGCTCCTCCGCGCACTGGGAAAACGGTTATGCTGCAGAACATTGCTAGAGCGATTACAACAAACTCTCCGGAAACTCATCTCATCGTACTGTTGATAGATGAGCGCCCGGAAGAGGTTACTGATATGCGTAGATCTGTAAAAGGTGAGGTTGTTAGCTCCACATTTGATGAAGTTCCTACCCGCCATGTGCAGGTGGCTGAGATGGTGATAGAAAAAGCAAAGAGATTGGTGGAACACAAGAGAGATGTTATCATTCTTCTGGACTCCATCACTCGACTGGCCCGGGCCTATAATACCGTTTGCCCATCATCCGGAAAAGTTCTCACCGGTGGCGTTGATGCCAACGCGCTACAGCGGCCGAAGCGAATTTTCGGTGCAGCCAGAAATATAGAGGAGGGAGGATCTCTCACCATCATCGGAACTGCATTGGTAGAGACGGGTTCCAGGATGGATGAGGTAATATTTGAAGAATTCAAAGGTACTGGCAATGCAGAAATTGTGCTTGATCGAAAATTGTCTGACAAGCGAACCTTTCCTTCCATCGACATAACAAAATCTGGAACCAGAAAAGAAGAGTTGCTGGTGGATAAAGCTGCTCTATCAAAAATGTGGATACTAAGACGCGTGCTGATGCCAATGGGAACTTGTGATGGAATGGAATTCCTGCTGAGCAAGATGAAAGTGTCTAAAAACAATGTTGATTTTTTAAATAGCATGAATCAGTAACTGAATTATTAACGTCTAGAGGAATGGGATTTTTTCTTAATTTCTCTGTCGAGGTGTGTGTCGTGTTCCTGGACAGAAAGCGAATAGATAAATAAAATTAGTGGGAATAGGAAAATGCATTCGCTTTTTATATTTATAACCGGCGGAATCATGTCATCCTTGGGAAAAGGAATAGCGTCAGCAAGCATAGGCGCTTTGCTGCAGGCGCGGGGCTATTTTGTACGCATGAAGAAGCTAGATCCCTACATAAACGTTGATCCAGGTACCATGAGCCCCCATAAGCACGGTGAAGTCTTTGTCATGGAGGACGGCTGCGAAGCTGATTTAGATTTTGGTCACTACGAAAGATTCACAGGTCTGCGGTGCACAGCAAAAGATTCACTTACAACGGGAAAAATCTACGAAAAGGTGCTGGCCCAGGAAAGACGTGGAGATTATTTGGGATCTGACATACAGGTTATCCCTCATATTACCAATGAAATAAAGCGCTTTGTAATGGAAGGTCATGAGCTGGCGGATTTCACCATCTGCGAAATAGGTGGAACAGTCGGAGACATTGAAGGATTGCCATACATAGAAGCTATTCGCCAAATCAAGATCGACCTGGGTATTTCCAGAGTTGCCTGCATTCATCTGACCTACCTGCCTTATCTAAAAACTTCCGGAGAATTGAAGACAAAACCCACTCAGCATTCGGTAAAATTACTTCAAAGCATGGGAGTTCAACCGGATATAATCCTGTGTCGTAGCGAAAAAGATATAAGTGATGAAATAAAAACAAAACTATCCATGTTCTGCAATGTGAAGAAAAAGAATGTCGTTGAAGCATTAGATATGGAAAACATTTATCTAATTCCCAATAAATATCATCTCGCTGGCCTAGATCGGCAAGTGTGCGATCACTTCGATCTGTTGGATCCGGAACTAGAAACGCAGGCAGAGAAAGAAATTCATGAGAAATGGGTAGCCTTGGAACATGCCATCAGTGTTCCGTCAAAGACGGTTCGCATCACCATCGTCGGTAAATACACAAAATTAAAGGATGCATACATTTCTCTATCCCAAGCCCTAAATCACGGAGCTATTGCCAATGACGCTCGTGTGGAAATAGATTGGGTGGATGCAAAAAAAAATTTACAGGATTTAGAAAATGAATTGGGCAGCGCAGCAGGCATATTGGTGCCGGGAGGATTCGATTCCAGCGGAGTTGAAGGGAAAATTGCAGCCATTAAATTTGCCCGGGAAAATATGATCCCATTCTTTGGCATATGCTTTGGATTGCAGCTGGCGGTTATCGAAGCTTGTCGTCATGTTGCGGGCATCGCAAATGCCACCAGCCGAGAATTTTCCGATGAAGGAGAAATCGTTATTGATTTCATGGATAGCTGGGAATCCAATGGCCTGATGGAATCTCGCCTTCCATCCGACAACAAAGGTGGCACAATGCGTCTTGGGAGTTATCGCTGTAAAATCATCGAAAACACCCTGGCCCACAAAATCTATGGCATAACGGAGATAACTGAACGCCATCGACATCGCTTTGAGGTTAATATAAAAAAATATCGAAAATTATTTGAAAAAGCTGGCCTGGAATTTTCCGGCATGTCGTTGGATGGGCTACTACCGGAGATTATGGAACGCCGATCCCACCCATTTTTCCTCGCCACTCAAGCACATCCGGAATTTCAATCGCATCCGTTTGCTCCACATCCACTTTTCAAAGCATTCCTAAAAGCAGCAATCCAGCACAGCGACACGCTAGCTTCTCTCGGTACCTTGACGACATCACTATAATGATTTCGAGAATCCAGCTTGTACGACAAGCCGCAATCTTTTATTTATGCTGATAGCTTCTGAGCTGTTCCACTCTGACGTTTCACTGGATTCATCTTCAGCTCTGATTGAAATCTCTCCCTGTCTCAAATATACAAGAGTACCGAGTTTTTGTCCATGAACACAGGCACAAGCATCAGCACTCTTTCTTGCATGTTCAGAAGCATCTCGCATCATTGCTAATTTTATGTCGGCAAAATTAGGGACTGTTCACAAACCACCCAATATTTTAAATAAACAACCCCGCAGCAAGCTACGGGGTATTGGGTAGATCGCTTTTAGTCTTTTATTCGCAGCAAGCTGCGGGGAATCTACCCTAAACGAGATTGAATTTTGAGTTTTTGCACAGCTT
>JAIRZO010000013.1 GCA_031267195.1 Holosporaceae bacterium
ATCTCTAACAAAGGAATTTTTTCACCTCTAGAGACTACTGAAGTTGCGTTTTTAATCTCAATCCCAAGTTTTTTAATCCAATGAATTATTAAAGGATCGTGTATCCTTACTCCAAAAACCTGACGCAGAATCCTCGCAATACGGCGAAACCCATTGCCCTCCAAATACAATACTACTGCTGCATACTTTTCCATCTTAGAATGTTTTTCTCGATTATCACCAACAACTTGATTCCGTTCGCAACTTTTACAAAAATACCTCTATTTCTTTCTCATAATACCACTCTTTCTAAGCGCTTTGCTGCCACAAAATTTACATATCATTACAAAAATCTCCATCCTACTACAACATATTATATCATCTAATATCTATATAGCTCAATCCCGCAAACAGGTAGAAGAGTCCATAAATGAGCGAAAATTAAGCATAAAAACCGGTGGATCGGTTGGGAAATTATTCGAAGAACAGAAGAACGAGTTGCTAGAGCATCTTGAAAGCATACGTACGCGAAATCTGCTGAAATTTGCGAGTATGTAAAGAAAAAATACGAATACATATCCCGCAGCTGGCAGGAAAACTGGGAGTATTTATCCTCATTTTTGAGCTATCCAAGCGAAATTCGATGGCTGATTTACATGACCAATCCCATTGAATCGTTCAACCGTTGCTTGCGGAAGGTAACCAAAAACAAGCCCACATTTCTGTCGGAAGACGCTCTGATGAAGAACCTCTATCTCGGAGTTCGCAGGCTTGAGAGAAAATGGACGACAAAAGTCCGCAACTGGAGTATAATCTACTCGCTATTGCTGATCCTTTTCAGCGATAGGCTGAACAAGGTGGCTGCAGTGAGTGATTTTGCATTTACACAAAATTATTTACAGTCTCTTGAAATTTTCCGCAAAGATTCATAGCTAATAAATTCAGCAAGTTACAACAACAAAAGCAGGCTAAATTAAAATAAAAATAAAATTAATTAAAATAAATGTTGCTTTTTTCCATAAATTACGCTAAATTACGTGCGGGCCATAGAAGTGTTTATGGCATCCGTTTTATATGGAGTGATCTTATTTTTATAGGAAGGAGAGAAATATGAAGAAAATTGGTTTGGTAGTCTGCTTTCTTGGATTTTTCGTAGATTGTGAATATGTCGCTGCTCTTTTTAATAAGTCGCGGCCAACTACGCAGGACGCTTTACAACTTCCGACAAAAGACATGTTACAAACACAACAAATTCAAGTAAAAAGCACATCATCTAATCCGAATCTGTTACTTAGTCAGAATGTACGATATCCGTTACATAATCAGAATGTACGATTATTAACGTCTACAAATCCGGGTGCTGTATCAGCCAAGCAAACAACCCCAGTATCGAAAGTAATGTTAACAAAAGCAGAAAAAGCATATTCTAGTGCCAATGAAATGATAGCATCTATTGATACACCGATTGCTGTTGACGTGAAAAAAGCAAGTAATCCCGTTATTTATGACTTAATGATTCTTGCCAAAAGTGTCGATTATGATGATACTCTGCGTTTTGTACAAACTGTTATTAAGCCGGATGGATTGCACAACAACGCAATTTTAGAATCCTTGAAATCACTGTTCTCTAATGGTGTTTTAAGCATTCCTAACCTAACGGTACTCTTCAAATGTTATGGGGGAGGTGACCCTGTGGTAGATGAATATGCTTCATTTTGCACCAAGCTCGTTTCTACTGAAGCAGCAAGTGGCCATTTAGTTTTTTTGTTGAATTGTCTTATTTTAACTCTTGATGAATTTCGTTACGTAAAAGGCAACAAAGTAGCAAAGTTTCCAATAGTTAAAGCCATCAATCAGATAGTAACTGAAAGAGTTTTTGAAGGTATAGAATCTACTCGTATCGGAGTTGAGCTACTGCTAGACTGCTTAGTACTTATTAAAGAATGTCGCAAAGAAGAACATAATAATTTTCCTCATTGTGATTTCCTTGATCCCTTTATCGCTAATCTTAGAAAAGAAAAAGAACTACTAGCATTTAAAGAATACACAGAAGTAGAAGAAGAATCTTCGGAGGAAGAAAAATCTTCGGAGGAAGAAGAAGAAGATAAAACTAGTAGCTATTCCAGCAGTAGTAGTAGCAGTAGTAGTAGCAGTAGTAGTTCGTCAGGTGACGAAGACTGTGTATAAGTAATCTGTACTTTCTGTTTTGTTAGTTGTACCCAATTATTGGGCTAATAAACACAAAGTCTAGTGTCCAACCCAGGCGATTTTTGATCATGGATAAACCCATCCCTCGTAAATCGCTCGGTGTGGTTGGCCATGGGATATCAGCATTGTATGGTCCCATATTGGGGGAACAGACTTATTTTAAATGTCTTATCACCACAGACCTCTTTCAAGTCCTTGTAGGACACATGTTTCACGGAATTGCGAATCTGATGAACAATGCATTTTTGATGATCCGATTCCGGAAAACAACTCTTGATTGCGTCGTCCAATCCCCTCAAATTGTCGGTGCAAAAAATCAGAACCCGCTGAACTCCACGACTTTTCAGGTCGTTCATCAGCGAAAGCCAATATTTTGCAGATTCTGCTCCTCCAATGGGAAGGCTCGAAACCTCTTTCTGTCCCTCCATATCAATGCCAAAACAACCCTAGGCTGTCACTTTTTGCATAATTCCGTCTTTTCAATCGCTTCTTTTTTGAGCTCAATTATCAGATCGTTGATGGCTTTCAGATCATTACCGTCGCCCAGCAACGCCCTCAACTTACTGCGCTATTCCAGCTTCGATTCTTTGGTTAGTTTCTTGATCATTCTAAATACCTCCTAATTTAGTTACTTCTAACAATTATTCGGCATTTACACAAAATATCTTACAGTCTCAGAGTTTCGGAAGAGGTCTATTTTTGTCGAATGCCGACTTTAGCCATGTTTGATTTATGTGCTATGATTCGCTACACTCTATCATGGTGGAGTGTGTGGGTGCGTTTGCCATTAATCTCGTAGCCTAATACTTGTAATAGGGAACTGTCCCTGTACTGATCCTGGTCAGTATATATGGTGCCCACCTTGGATCTCGGCTGCACGAAGATCCTGAGCGACGGCTTTTCAGGCTCCACCATTCCAGTTTTATCGAGAAATCATTATGTCGGAAAGATCAATTTATATATGTTTATAAGAATTCTGCCCCAGCACTTGGTTAATCAAATTGCCGCCGGAGAAGTTGTGGAAAGACCTTCCTCCGCCATCAAAGAACTGATAGAAAACGCACTGGATGCAGGAGCCACAAATATTGCTGTTAGCATCGATGACGGTGGCAAGAGCTATATGGCCGTCAGCGACGATGGCATTGGCATGCATAAGGATGAACTGGAAATGTGCCTCCTCAGCCATGCTACCTCAAAGTTGACCACCGAAGATTTGTTTGATATTGAAACATTTGGATTTCGAGGCGAAGCGCTGCCTTCCATTGCATCCATCTCAAAATTATCGATAACATCAGCTCCAAATGTGACTGATGCCTCCAATTCCGCTGCGCCTAATAATGGCTGGTGTTTAACTTCCACTGGAACTGGTGATTTTTCTCTGAAACCGACCAATTGCAATCGCGGGACTCTTATTGAGGTGAGGGATTTATTCTTTGCGACTCCAGCTCGGCTAAAATTTTTAAAGACAGATACTGCAGAAGCCCACAGCTGTCACAGCATATTTAATCGTCTTGCTCTGGCGTTTCCCGAAATAACATTTAAATTTACAGAATCCCGGAAGGTAAAATTTCACTATGGAGCGACTGATGCACCAAGCAAGCGTCTGGCGGACGTGCTGGGAACTTCTTTTTTGAACAATGTTTTTGAAATTAATGCAGAAAATGATAGATTGAAACTGTGGGGATATGCCGGAGTTCCAACATTTAATAAAGCTTCGACAGAGCATCAATATTTTTTCGTCAATCGCCGATTTGTGAAGGATAAAATCTTCGCTTCAGCCCTAAAATCTGCCTATGCGGGACTGGCACCCAGCGGTCGCCACGCGGTAGCAGTGCTGTTTCTAGAAATTCCATTTTCTGAAGTTGATGTAAACGCACACCCGGCCAAGACGGAAGTAAGATTTCGTGGTGCCGACAGGGTGCGTTTTTTCATTCTTTCGGCATTGAAAAAATCGCTAGAATCCTATGGTGCTGTCAGACCATCAACTCAATTAACAAATTTCTTTTTAGAAAAGCAAATGGAGGGATTTAGAAAAAAATCGGAGGCCACAGCGAGAGCTGCGAGAGAAATGATGTTTGGCGAAAAAAAAATTGCAAATGATCGATTGCTGTGGCAAGACTCTCGAAATCGAAACAATAGACTTCTTTCGAATCAGAGATATTCCGAGGAATTTTTAGGAATCACCGGATCGCAGAACCACGGTGTACCTGTTGCATATGAGGATCCTAGCACCAGAGCGACGACAAAATTACCGGAAGAGCGAGGGTTTCGAAAGAAGTCCAATAGCGAACATTTGGAAATGGCCATAGATGTTGAAGAAAATAAATCAGCAGAGGCAGTCCGAACAATGCACGCCGATGGCAACGAACTCTTTCCCTATTCAACGCCTTCATCATGTGCTTCGAATACAATTCCTGATATGACCGCAATTGGTATAAATAATGATGATGCCTCTCCCGCATCTTTCCCTCAGCCATTCCAAATTAATAATACCTATATCGTTACTCCTCACGAAAATGGACTCATGATTATTGATCAGCATGCTGTTGCGGAAAGAATTACTTTGGAACGGCTGAAGAAAAATATATCCCTTGACTCCCAAACGTTGCTTTTACCGGAGATATATCATTTACCGAAGGCTCGTGTGGAAGATTTTCGCAAACATAAAGATTTGCTGATAAAGTTTGGCATTCATTTTGAGGAATTGGCCGGTGATTTGATCAGAATAGATGCACTACCTGTGATTCTTGGTAATTGTAACGTCCAGTTGCTGATGGATGATATAACCGATGAGTTATCAACATTTGGATATATTTACTCTTTGGATGAAATCATTCATCGTATTTTGTCAAAAATTTCCTGCCATTGCAGTCTGAAAGCAGGAATAAAACTATCGCTCATAGAAATTAATTATTTTATAAATCAAATAAAAACCACAAAAAACATAGCCCAATGCTGTCATGGGAGGCCGTCCTATGTTATATTGCCTATCGAAGATTTAGATAAATTTTTTGAAAGATCTTGAATAAATCCGCGAGTACATTATATTTTAATAAATTGCAAGGATTTTATAATGGACAATCGCATTAAATTACAACCACTGATTCATCTTGATAACATGTCGACAGTTGGATTTGAGGCTTTGTATAAAAAAAAGAAGTACGAAAAATATCCTAGTGCTTCCTACATTTTAAAAAATGTCATTGGGGAATGTGATAATAAAAATCACTTTCAGCTATTTATAAACATGTCTATGGTTGACGTGATATCCGAAGATTTTATCAACGTTTTTCTTCAAGCTATGGATATAATGAAAATCGATGGAAGTAACATCGTTTTGGAATTAAGTGAACGCACCCATCCAGATCTACTTTCCAAAGCAAAAAAATCGCTAACCATTCTCCGCAAGAATCGCATAAAAATTGCTCTGGATGATTTTGGTTCCGCCTATTCCAATCTTCATTTCATGCACGAATTGCCATTGGATATTATAAAAATAGATAAAAAATTTGTGCAGGATGCTCCCCGTAACAAAAAAGCCATGGCCATGTTGAAATTTTGCATAGAATTATCTCATGACATCGGATACCGCGTAGTTGCCGAAGGTATAGAAACCACAGAGCAATTGGAATGTGTCAGAGACTTGAATGCAGACATTGGTCAGGGTTTTTTGTTCAACACCAACCCCGCCAAGGCTACAATGACAAAAAATTTTTCGATCCCATTTATGACGACATATGAATTCGTTGAATTTGTTTCAAGTCATAACGTCCCGGCGGAGGCGGAAGCTTGTCGGATGTGAGCAGGCTCAAAGGCTGCCAATAATTCTTAATCACTTATGCAGCTGCATTGTTCAGCCTATCGCCGAAAAGGATCAGCAATTGCGAGTAGATTATACCCCGGTTGCGGACTTTTGTCGTCCATTTTCTCTCAAGCCTGCGAACTCCGAGATAGAGGCTCTTCATCAGAGCGTCTTCCGACAGAAATGTTGGCTTGTTTTTGGTTATCTTCCGCAAGTAACGGTTGAACGATTCGATGGGATTGGTTGTGTAAATCAGCCGTCGAATTTCGTTTGGATAGCTCCAAAATTAGGATAAATACTCCCAGTTTTCCTGCCAGCTTCGGGATATGTATTCGTATTTTTTGTCCCATTTATCGGCAAAAGCTCCGGGATTCAGCATGCCAGCCTCCGCCGTCGGAGGTGTTGCTTGCGGAAGGTAACCAAAAACAAGCCAACATTTCCGTCGGAAGACGCTCTGATGAAGAGCCTCTATCTCGGAGTTCGCAGGCTTGAGAGAAAATGGACGACAAAAGTCCGCAACTGGAGTATAATCTACTCGCAATTGCTGATCCTTTTCGGCGATAGGCTGAACAATGTAGCTGCATGAGTGATTTTGCATTTACGCAAAATTATTTACAGTCTTGTCCTTTTGAGCGAGAACTATTACCGCTGCGAGCTAGTTTATCCACACGGTCGTTGAGTTTGTCGCCAGAATGTCCCTTAACCCAGTACCACGATATTTGATGAGGTTCGGCTGCTACTAGCAATCGCTGCCAAAGATCCTGATTTTTTACCGATTGTTTTGCGGAATTTAGCCAGTTGTTTTTTAGCCATCTGCCTACCCATTGGGTAATTCCATTTTTTACGTATGTGCTGTCGGTGTACATCTCAACGAGACAGGGATGCCGCAATGCTTCCAGTGCGCTTATGGCTGCCATCAATTCCATACGATTGTTCGTTGTATTTTCTTCGATTCCCAAAAGTTTCTTTTCCACATCAGTATAGCGCAGGATTGCAGCCCAACCACCGGAGCCGGGATTACCGCTGCAGGCACCATCGGTGTATATAACTACTTTGGGGAGAAGCTCAAGTTGCTTTGTTTCGTCTGATCTGTTCATAGACAAATGCTCCCAGAAAACACATGAGCTGCGGCACCTGTATGAGAATAGCTGCCATCACAGTTAACATCCACCCTTAGTGTTCCTTTCATTTGGTGCACAAATATTGTGGATGACTGCATCATGCCGCACAGCTGAGCTAACAGGGCTATGGCGGACGCTCCGCTGCCGCAGGCCATGGTTAACCCAGCTCCTCTTTCATAGGTAATTGACTCGATTGCGCCTGGAGTTTGAGAATCCATCGCCGATGCTGATGGTGTATGATCAATGATGCGTGCAAATGAAACATTTACGCCATTCTTGAACAAAGTATGTGTCGTGAGTTGTTTTCCAATGGCCTGTGCCTGTTCTAGGCTGGGAAGTTTTTCCAGGAAAAATACCAAATGCGGATTGCCAACGGAAATGCAAGCCGCTCTTCTACAGCTCGACATGGCATGAAAAATCTCTGAAATACTTTCGGTCAATTGCAGATCATGTGCAACATTTAACCGCAGGGGATCTTTTATCGGTTTTGTGAAACCTATGTCTTCAGCGCTGCAGCTAGATTTTTCTTCCGTTACAGTAATGTTGTTGGAGTTGATCATCTCCACAAGATGGGATTGCTCACAATCTTTTGTCCGTGCAACACACTTGGAAATGCCATGATGCATGTGCATTAGCAGGCCAAGACATCGAAGAGCATTGCCACAAATTTCAGTCGCTCCGCCGTCTGCATTGAAAAACTGAACTTTCAACAGCACCATGTCAGATGGAGACTGTTGATCCTGGAGTTTTTCATACAATAGGACCGTATCACAACCAATGCCGAAAATTCTATCACTGATTTTCATAATGGTATCTCTATCTCTCATGGAGGAGGACATGTGAGATTGCTGAAGATCTAGCAGCACAAAATCATTACCGTTGGCCTGCATTTTATCGAATGCTGCAATCATTTTCCCGGATCTAACATCTGCTTTGCAAGGATTTTCCCTTGTTCTACAGCGGGCTGGCCGAATGGATTTATTTCCATAAGATGGCACACTCCAACCACCTCCAGCATAAAATGCATGAGTAATTCTCCCATCACTGTTGGAGTGCAATCTGGAATTTCGATGGTCCTTAGATGCCGATTGTGACTCTTTAGTAAAGCTAGGGTTGCGTCATGTTGAGCCCGAAAAATTTCCACAATGGTTTTGTTGCGAAGATAAGAGAAAGATTCTGGAATAAAATCGTTCCTAATTGCCATGCCATTGCTTTGTACTTCCCTGAAAAAAGAAAAACATTTATCGGCATACCCATCCAGATACAACTGCAGTTGATTGTGTTGGTCCGCAGATCCCATGACAGTAATTGGAGTAATTCCGACACCGGATTTCCCAGTGCTTTCCGCGTACATCTGGGCTAACCAGATACCAAAATCATACAATTTGTCTGCATATATAAATGATACATGCTGTAAATTTTTTGAGCCGCCAACTTGAACCCAATTATGCAGCATGAAATAGGCACCTTCCAGAACTTGCCGCAAAGAGCTGGCATTTTCCAAAATAGCGCGACCACCATTCCGTAGTGCGGCCGGATCTATGCCACACAGAAATGCCGGCAACATACCAACAATCGAAAAAACAGAAAATCTACCGCCGATGCTCTTGGGATGAGGAAGGAATAGAAAATTGAATTGTTCTGCGATTTGCCTCAGAGAGGAGAATTTATCTTCCGTAACGATAGCGAATTTATTGGCAATTATGTTGTTTTTGCTAGCGGATTGACATCGCTCAATGGCCAGCAATGTTTGGCATATCGTTTCCAGCGTTTCACCGGACTTTGATACACACAAAAAATGCGTATTATTCCAATCAATAGTGGAAAACATTTTCTCCAGAGAAGAGGAATCAAGATTGGTGGAAAACTGCAGATTTCTTCTGCTGAAATTTTTCAGAAAACCCGGCGTCTTGGCTCTAACATCATCCGACAGCCCCTCCGCCATAGAATGAATACACTTACCGCCCAGAACAGAACCTCCGGCTCCCAGTATCACAAAATTCTCCGCCGATATCCATTGCTGAAATCGGGGAGCTTTAAAATACCCTAGATCCCTAAATTCCTTTACACTAGCGAAGCAATCCAAACTTTTAAAACTGTTTAAAAAAACCTCATCTCGAAGAGGAGTAGATGGCAACGGATATACGATATTTTGTAAAATCATTTTCTAAGCACCTAATAGCATCATTCACATTATCCAACAATCATATTTATGATTTTATTTTTTTTATTTTGATCAGGCCCAGTCTTTCCCGGTTGCATGATGGCAATGACAGCCGGATCATTTTTAAAAATTTCTTTTGCATAGTCATTTATTTCTCCAAGATTGTATTCACCTAAAAATCTTTGGTACCTCTGGAGAAAATCGAACTCATAACCAGCAGCAATTTTCTTCGATAGCCAGTCGATCATATAGAAGGCATCTTCTTTGATTTGCGGCGCAGTGCTCGACAATTTTTTAACTGCTTTCGCGGCATCTTCCTTTGTCATGCCATTGGTGGCAACGTATTTGATTTCAGCCAGAACCGCTGTTTCCAACATCCCCAATTGATCCGCATGCTTAGGAATAACAGCAACGCAAAAATCTCCGGAATCGTAGTTCCAAAATGAATAGCAGAAAGATATAGATGTCGCTATTTTCTTTTCCTCCACCAGACTTTTTTGCAACACACCATCCAAATGGTGTATGAAAATTTCCAGAGCTCTTGCTTTATTTTTGTTATTTTTGTAGCTGGGGATCACCCAATAAAACTTTATGATTGGGGCATTGATTTGATCACTATTCTTTACAATCTTAACAGTGGATCCATGGTGTTCCGGCTCCTGTAGCTTTGGAGTTTTAGGAATTCCTCCATCGTCTTTCTTGAAGTATTTATTTATACACCCTACGACCTGATCTTTTTTTATATTTTTCCCGGCGACTATGATCGTTGTTTTCGCATTTTTATAATGATTCCCGTGAAATTCCTTCAAATCGTTCAAGGATATTAATTTTATATCATCAAAATCACCAGCGAATGTGAACATGCGCTGGCTATGCCAAGACATTGCTTTCTTTACTTCATCTTCAAGTACATCAACATCTTTTCGAAGCTCATCCATAGCATGGTGCTGTATTATTTTTAGACATGAATCGATGTCAGTGCTGTCACAGTGAAAATTATTATAGACATCGCCAAAAATTTCCATGACATTTTCTAGTTGTTCAGACTTTCCGTAGAAATAATATATGCTTTGGTCACAGCCGGCGTAGGAATTTATTTCTGACCCATATATGGGGGAAGTTACATTTGCATTTGCACAGTCCCGCAATTTCTTTGAGAACACTTTTGTAAGTAAATCAGCGACACCTCTTTTCCCAAAATCATTTGAGCTACCAGCAGCTATGCACAGCATAACCAAAATGCCAGACGAGGTAGTATCAATGAAAACTACAGAAACACCACTTTCCAGCTTTTGAATGGAACTTCCAATGTATTCATCTTCCCCAAAGCAGACTTCATTTTTCATTAAAAAAAATGAAAAAAACACGACAGATGCAACAAATTTAAAAACACTCATTTTAGACATCGCAAACTATCCCCACGACTTGAATTTTCCTTCCCATTACTTTGTAATGGCAGACTGCATGACAATTGGAGGCTTCAATAGCGGATTTTTCAGAGCACATTCCTTATTCAAATCATCACTTTCAATAATACTACAGCCGGATAATGACATCAACAGTAGTATTAAAACAATGGGATACACAAACATTGCTTTCGACATTCGAACAATTCTCCTCTGTTATAATTTTTGTAGTTTCCGCGAGCGAAAAGAAATATAAACCATGGCACTAACCGCCACAACTATCGCTCCATCAGCCACATTAAATGCCGGCCAATGGTACTCACCGATGTAAAAATCAAAAAAATCGATAACAGCTCCATGGATTATGCGATCCAGGACATTCCCAATAGCTCCCGCGGCAACTATGGAAGCTGGAAACTGATAGTCTGTCTCATTTTTCACCCACATTATTAATAATATCACGATTGCAAGTGAAATCAATATCAATACCCATTCGTTGGTGGCTTCGCTGTTGAATATTCCGAACGTAATCCCTCGATTTTCCACTCTAACTATATTAAAGAATGGAAAAACCCTACAGCAACCACCACGTAGCAAAAAATGTATGACCGCAAGCTTAGACAACTGGTCACAAAACAATATAAAAGTTGCTACGATCATCAGCCTTAGGCAGCCAAAACCTTTTGACATCTTTCGCATATATTTTCTTCATTTAGAGTATTTGATATTTTCCAGCATCTTTCGCATTTTTCACCTGCTGCCATTTCCACCACAACACCAATATCCGTAAAATCATCACTTACAAATGCAGTGGTCGGAATTTGAGTATTTTGCAATATATGTGCACCGGAGGTAATGAAAATCTCTGACCAAAAATCTTCGTCCACTGGCGGAACGATGGAGTTTGGATCAAAAATCGTTACACTGGCCTGCAGGCTGGATCCCAACCGTTTCTCCTGCCTTGCAATTTCCAATGCAGTGGTGACTGATTTTCTAATTTCTCTAATTTTATTGATTCTTTCTCCCAGATCTGCATTAATCCATTTGGGATCTACCGGTAAAAATTTCTCCAAATGCACACTAGTTGCTGCCGATGAAGTAACATAGCTCAACCAAGCCTCCTCGGCCGTAAAAACAACAATTGGAGCCAGGCGTTTTATGATATACTGAAACAGGGTATTCAGCACCGTACGATAGGATTTGCGTTCGTGATCATCTGGAGAGTCGCAGTAGAGACAATCTTTGCGTATATCAAAGAAAAACGAAGACAGATCTCCGGAACAAAAAGTATGAAGAATCGTAAAATATCTATTAATATTATACTTTTTAATACAATCAGTTAGCTCAGCATCAATCTCCGTTAGTCGATGCAGTGCCCATTTTTCAAGATCCGGTAATTCCTCATAGTTAACGTTCTCAGATTTTTCATTGTAGCCATTCAAAGCGCCCAGCATGTATCTAATGGAATTGCGTAATTTTCTGTAAACATCTTTCAGCTGTTTCAGGATATTCAGGCCAAGCCTAAGATCCTGTGTGAAATCGCTGCTGGCTACCCATATTCTGAAGATATCTGCGCCACAGTCATCCACCACCTGATCCAGGGTAACCGTATTTCCAAGAGATTTGGACATTTTTTTACCCTGCTCATCAACGATAAATCCATGGGTAAGCACTGCCTTGAAGGGAGAGTTATTATAGATGCCGCAAGAATTCAGCAGCGAATGTTGAAACCATCCCCTATGCTGATCCGATCCCTCCAGATATAAATCCGACCGCAGAGACGAGTCTTCGTTTCTGATGACATAGGAATGGGTCGATGCACTTTCGAACCACACATCCATGGTATCCATGATTTGCTCGTAATCCTTTGCCTTATATTTATCACCAAGAAAAAACTGTGGACCCCGAGAAAACCAGGCATCCGCACCTTCCCGAGCGAATACATCGGCAACACCGTAAATAACGTCTGGATCCCGTAGTAGTTCTCCAGTTTTTTTATGCACAAACAGCGGCATTGGCACTCCCCAAACTCTTTGGCGAGATAGGCACCAATCACTCCGATTTTCTATGAATGACCAAATGCGATTATAACCCTGTTTCGGTATCCAATTAACCTTTTCTATTTCCGCAAGAGCTTTTTTCCGCAATCCTGTGCTATCCATGCTAATGAACCACTGTGGAGTAGTCCGATATATTAACGGGGCCTTTGATCTCCAGGAATGGGGATAACTGTGTACAATGGAGTTATGGAATAGTAAAGCCCCGACATTTAGGAGAAATTGTAGCAATTCCGCTTCTACCTTGAACACATGTTTCCCCGCAAATAATGGAACATGATCATAATACAACCCATCTCCTCCGACCGTCTGGGGAACGCCGATGGCAAATTTTTTGCAGACATAAAAATCATCACTGCCATGTTCCGGAGCCGTATGCACCAATCCAGTGCCGGTTTCAATGTCCACATGTTGACCATCCAGCAGAGGCACAGCGAAATCATAGCCATATGTGTATAGCGGATGATAGCAAACAGCATCAGCCAGCAATTTCCCTTCAAATTCCATAATTGTTTCGACTGCTATGCCGGTTTCTTCCGTAAATTTCTCCGTCAGATCCTTGGCCACAATTATTTTCCCGTACTCTGTTTGTAGAAGACAATATATAATGTCACTTCGATAGGAAATGGCGCGATTCCCGGGCAGAGACCATGGAGTTGTTGTCCATATCACACAGCTGGAGTTTTCGAGAAAATCAACGCTGGTGTTTCTTATTTTGAACGTCACGTATATGCTGGTAGATTTTTTTTCCATATACTCTATTTCAGCATCTGCCAAAGCTGTTTGCTCCACTACAGACCAAAATACCGGTCGTTCCCCACGATATAGGGTTCCATCTATGATGAATTTTCCAATTATTTTCGCCACAGCGGATTCTGCCACCTTGCTCATGGTTAGATATGGATTTCGCCAATCGCCATTTACGCCTAATCTCTTGAATCCAGTACGCTGAACATCGATCCAATATTCAGCAAATTCTCGACACATATTCCTAAACTCGACAGTTGGAATAGCATTTTTACTGATGTTTTTTTCTCGCAGCTGTTCCTCAACCTTCCACTCAATGGGTAAGCCGTGGCAATCCCAGCCAGGGACGAACGGAGCATCGAATCCCTGCATTTGTTTCAGGCGAATGACGATGTCCTTCAGCACCTTATTCATGGCGGTGCCAGCATGGGGGGTTCCATTGGAAAATGGAGGACCATCATGTAAAATAAATTTCTCACATCCGGCAGATGCAGCACGCAGTTGTGCGTATACGTCAATTTTTTCCCAAAACTCCAGCAGTTCTGGTTCCTTCTGATGCAAATTGGCCTGCATCTGAAAAACTGTTTTTGGCAAAAAAATCGTATCCTTGAAATTCATGATCGACCTCAAATTTCACTTCTAACTGCTTCAAAACGGAAATTTTGTCAGCTGTTTGGTTAAAGCAACACCGGTCAGCATGACAAAACCTTCGACGCTCAGCCCCGATGATTACACGTCTTATTTAACGGTAGTATAGGTATTCTTTTCGGCGATGCGAGCAGCTTTCCCAACTCTGCTGCGAAGATAATATAGTTTTGCGCGACGCACAGCTCCCCTCCGGACAACTTCTATAATAATATTCGGAGAATACAGAGGGAATACCCTTTCAACACCCTCACCAAACGACATTTTCCGAACGGTTATGGAGGATCCCATACCCCGATTGCGGCGTGCTATGCACACACCTTCGAAGGATTGCAGCCTCTCTTTTCCCCCATCCTTCACCTTGATGCGTACATTCAATGTGTCTCCCGGAGAAAAAGGAGGGATAGACTTATCCTGCAACAATCTTTCCTGCTCTTTTTTTTCTAAATTTTGTAGTATGTTCATGTTTCGATTTTCCAGTACCTAATAAGGCGCCAACAACGGCAGATTTTTAATTTCAGCAGCAAACTGCCACAAATCTCAGCCATTGTAGCAGAAATGTCACAGCGAATTCAACTGTGATTCTGAAATATAAATTAATCATATAAAAAAATAGATAATTCCCCATTTTAAAAAATATAGGCGTGCACGCCAACTAATGTATTGCTTTGGGATACAGCAGGTATTAACCTTATTTTGAGTTTATGTGGTTGATTTCATCGGAGTAAATAACAGACAGGATCGTTGTCCACCTAGAAGCTTAAAAAAATGATTTTGCAGGAGTTTTTATGTATAAATTGTCTCTTTCTGATACAAAAAAAGCGCTGTTGACCAGGAAATTTTCCTCCGTTGAATTAACTCAATGCTTTCTGAATCGCATAGAAAAACATGAATACCTAAACGCTTTTATTACCGTGTGTGCAGATAAGGCACTGGAAGCAGCTCGTCAATCTGATCAAAAAATATCAACAAACTCCGCCGGGGAATTGGAGGGAATTCCTCTCGCCGTTAAAGATTTGTTCATGACAAAGGGCATAAGAACCACGGCCGGATCAAAAATGTTATATAATTTTATTCCACCGTATGAATCAACGGTTACCGAAAAATTGTTGAACGCCGGTGCTGTATTTCTCGGCAAGACTAACATGGATGAATTTGCCATGGGTTCTGCCAACATTACCAGCCACTATGGTCCAGTGATAAATCCCTGGAGCAAGAAAGGCCTTAAACTCGTTCCCGGCGGATCGTCCGGTGGTTCTGCTGCTGCGGTTGCCGGACATCTCTGTGTGGCAGCAACTGCATCCGATACCGGCGGATCCATTCGACAACCAGCATCTTTCTGTGGATTGGTAGGTCTGAAACCAACCTATGGAAGATGCTCCAGATATGGCATGGTGGCATTCGCTTCATCGCTGGACCAGGCAGGCGCCATCACAAAAACTGTGCGAGACGCAGCGATATTCCTTAAAGTAATTTTCGGTTACGATTCTAGAGATTCTACGTCGGCACAGGAATCCGTAGTTGATCTGGAATCTTTTGTCGGTCAGTCGGTTAACGGCATGAAAATTGGCATCCCACGTGAATACTCCATCGATGGAATGTCCGTTGATGTAACAAATGCATGGCAGCTGGGCATGGATATAATGCGCTCTGCAGGAGCAGAAATTGTTGATGTGTCTCTTCCCCACACAAAATACGCTCTGCCCACCTACTATATCATAAGTCCGGCAGAAGCATCGGCAAACCTGGCGCGCTACGATGGAGTTAGGTATGGGTTCCGGACAGAAGATGCAAAATCACTGGATGACATGTACAAAAAAACTCGTCAAGAGGGATTTGGAACCGAGGTGAAGAGAAGAATATTGGTGGGAACCTACGTGCTATCGGCAGGCTACTATGATGCCTATTATCGTAAAGCACTACAGGTTCGGCAACTTATAAAAAAAGATTTTGCCGAGGCATTTGAGCGCGTAGATATGCTACTGATGCCTACAACACCCCACAGTGCGTTTGCCTTCGGCGAAGAACCGGATGATCCGGTTAGCATGTATTTGAATGATATATTTACAGTTACTGCCAACATGGCGGAGCTTCCAGGCATATCTATTCCCATCTGCCTTGATAAATTTCATAGGCCATTGGGATTACAGCTCATGGCGCCTAAATTTCGGGAAGATTTGTTGATTCAGGGAGGACATATTCTTGAGCAAAATGCGGACTTCCCAGCACTTGAGGAGATAGCCTGATGAAATATTTGCAAACGGCAACCGGAGAGTGGGAAGTGGTGATAGGGTTGGAAGTACATGCCCAGGTGATATCCAATGCAAAATTATTTTCTGATGCCTCCACAAAATTTGGCGTCGCTCCTAATGAAAATGTGTCGTTTGTTGACGCTGCTCTGCCAGGAGTATTGCCAACCATAAACTCTTTCTGTATTGATCAAACCATTAAAACTGGTATCGGACTCAACGGAACCATAAATTTAGTTTCTCACTTCGATAGAAAAAATTATTTCTATGCTGATTTGCCACAGGGATATCAGATATCCCAATACGATAATCCCATCATCAGCAACGGCTATGTGGAAATTGAAACCGAAGATGGCGGATACAAAAAAATAAATCTAGAACGAATTCATTTGGAGCAGGATGCCGGTAAAAGCATTCACGATCAACATCCTACCCAATCCTATATTGACCTAAACAGGTGCGGCATTGGGCTCATGGAAATTGTGACTAAACCAGATATGAGAAACGCCGCTGAAGTGTCCGCATTTTTGCACCAGCTGCGTTCCATTTTAAGATATCTTAAGACCTGCGATGGAAATATGGACGAAGGTAGCATGCGGGCAGACGTTAATGTTTCTGTTCATCGTCCCGAAACTCCCTATGGCACTCGTGTGGAAATTAAAAACGTAAATTCCATAAAATTTATAGTGTCTGCCATCGATTTTGAAGTAAATCGCCAGATCGAAATTTTAGATTCCGGTGGAGTTATTGACCAGGAAACAAGATTGTTCGATGCAGCATCGGGCAAGACTTTTGTGATGAGATCAAAGGAGGATGCTCAGGATTACCGATATTTCCCGGAACCAGATTTGCCGCCGCTGCGGTTGCAGCAATCCAGAATTGATGCAATTCGCGCCACCATTCCGGAATTGCCCAGGGCGAAAGTACAGAGATTTCAACGGGAATTGGGACTTTCTTTCTATGATGCCACTACCATTGTTGCAGAGGTAGAAATTGCTGATTTTTACGAAAAAGCACTGGTAGCAAATTCCAATGATATCAACCCGGATGCCGTCGATGAAGATTTTGCAAAACTATTGGCCAATTGGCTGGTAGTAGAACTGTTTTCTCTGCTGAATAGAAACGGTAATAGCATCTCCGAAAGCAAAGTGTCCGCAGAAAATCTCGGAGAATTGGTGATGCTCATAAAGACCGATGTCATATCCGGAAAAATTGCAAAGGATGTGCTGACCATAATATGGGAAACAGGGAAAAATCCGGCCACCATTGTTGAAGAACAGGGGTTAAGGCAGATCACTTCGGTTGAAGCTATAGAATCTGCTCTGCGGGAAGCTCTTTCTGAACATATTGATAAAGTTGCGGAATATAAAAACGGAAAGGACAAGCTATTCGGTTTTTTTGTAGGACAGGCAATGAAAAAAACCGAGGGAAAGGCGAATCCTCAGATGCTAAATGATATTTTAAAAAAACTATTATCCGAATAATGGAGTCAGTTGTGAAAAACAAAAATTCTGGATCAAGAAGTAATAGAGATTGTCGTGATGACGCTGCTGCAGAGAGCAATGGCAATTCCAGATGTCACTGTAAGTGTAAAACAATCGGCATTGTCTCTGCTGTTGCCATGATTTTAATCTGTGCCACCGCAGAACATTTTTACAACGCAAACTACAGCGCCAAATTAAATGAGTACAACAAAAAAGAAATACTGCAAGCCGTGGCCACCTGTCAGGAAAGCTATGGTAAACAGCTGGAATCTCTTTCTGCGAAATTTAACCAAATGTGTGTGAAGCTGCACGAACTCCAGTCAGAGAAAAGCAAAGCATTTTGCTGCGAATGCGGTTGCCGTAATGCGACCAGGGAACGGTGGAAGGTCTGGATTGCGTTGCGCACTAAGCTCGAAGCAGAGGAACCGGCGGATGAGGAATTGAAGGTGTTCAATGTGGTGTTTGCCGGTGATGATGAATTGGTAAAATTGGTGGCTAAATTAATAAATGGAGTGAATATGACCTCCCCCAACGGGGATAAAGGTGAAAAACTTTTGGATACCTGTAAACAATATCTTAGTAAAGTTGTGCGTATAAAAAAGATAGATCATAGGGAATTATCAAAAATTTCAGGATATGTACTCTCGTCTATAGAGAAGAGAAAATGAGGAGGATGTAATATGACTTTTGGTACTTTTTGTTTTTATGTAGTAAAAATTATCGTAACTTTGGCGGTTGTGTACGCCATAATACATTTCACCGGTTATGGCCCGATGTGTACTAACACTCTGTATGATATTCTAGCCATGATCCGTCGCACGGTAAGCAGTCGTTAGAGGCGAACTACTACAAGTGCGGCTCATCATCTGGAATTCGTTACGAAAGACTAGCTATGAGGCATCACATTCAACTCATAGTCTAGTACTTTCAAGACCGAAAGTTCAGTGCAATCAAAAACATTAAGCTGGCAACCAGTCAGTTCTGCATAGTGTTGATTAGAATAATTTTCATCCAAATAACCACGCATAAATGTAAATATTTGTTTCCGTAGACGGCAGCGTTCGGAAATTCGCCACTGTATTTCAGCAAATGAATCTTGTATATTGCATTCATAAGAGTCATTCTAGATGGGTACTACTTCTGTTATTGCAGTAGTGTTGTGATATTTTTTATGATCATTGCCGAAGTATGTTTTTGCAAAACGGATTTGCATGGGTTATATTTTTTTTGCACTGGGGATTTTGTTGCTGATAGCCATTGCCGGATTCATTTCTGGATCCGAAACAGCCATCACTGGTTCATCCAGAGCTTACCTTTATCATTTAGCGAAAAAGGGCGATGCTCGCGCCAAAAAAGTCATAGCTCTCCAAAAAAACATGACCACAACAATAGGCACAATTCTGCTAATAAATCAGATTGTGGTGTATTTAATACCAATCGTTAGTACTTTGTTTGCCGTGCACTATCTTACACCAACCGCCACCGCTTTGATGCAGATAGTGATAGCCATTTTACTAGTAATTTATGCAGAGATTTTCCCAAAAATGCTCGCCATACAATTTTCCTTTCGCTATGCACTTTTCATCGGTCCATTTCTAAAAGTGGTGGTAGCATTTTTGCAGCCGGTAATATCTCTTCTGGAAACATGTGCAAAATTATCACTGCGATTCATCGGAATAACCATGACGGATGCCAACAGCGGAATCCAGCTGGACGAAGAACTGCGGGGTGCCATAGAAATGCACTCTGCCGGAGCCAATGATGAAGAAACTGTACAGAAAAAAAGCATGCTCAAAAGCATTCTTGACCTGGAAAACGTGACGGTAAGCCATATCATGGTTCATCGAAAAAATCTCCGTACAGTTGACATTTCCCTGTCGGTGGATAGAATTGCAAGTGAGTTGATGCACTGTCCGTTTTCTCGTATTCCAGCCTGGAAGGATAATCCGGAAAACATTGTGGGAATTCTAAAGGCGAAGACTTTCTTTCGTGAACTGCGGGTGAATTGCAATAAAATCGAAAAAATAAAAATAAACAATATTGTGACGCCACCGTGGTTCATTCCGGAAACCACTCATCTTATCGATCAGCTGCAAAATTTTCGTAAAAAGCGAGAACATTTTGCGCTGGTGGTGGATGAATATGGCGGACTGCAGGGATGTATTACTCTGGAAGATATTTTGGAGGAAATAGTTGGAGAAATCACCGATGAAGAGGATGCTATAGTTACCGGAACCCATCCACAATCCGACGGCAGCATTATTGTTGACGGCTCGACTCCGGTTCGTGATCTAAATCGTGAATTCAATTGGAATATTCCGGAAGAGGATGCCGCCACCATCGCCGGATATATAATGCATGAGTTGCGAAAAATTCCGGATACTGGGCAGGTGTATATCTTATCTAATTTTAAGATAGAAATTCTTCGGAGGCAGCGCAACCAGATTGGCTCTGTAAAGATTACGCCGCTGCTGACGCAAATGGTGGATGATGGATAATGATCAACAAGGGAAAAAAACATATGAAAATGGGGAAAAACGGATGACCCAATGGATGGGAACGACAATCGTGTCGGTTCGCAAAGGTAATCAGGTGGTTGTAGCCGGTGATGGACAGGTCACCATGGGGAATACGGTGATTAAATCCAATGCCCGAAAGGTCAGGTTTCTGGCATCTGACAGTGTGCTGGTGGGTTTTGCTGGTGCAACGGCGGATGCTTTCACTCTGTTTGAGCGACTGGAATCAAAGCTAGATCAATATCCCGGTCAACTTCAGAGGGCGTGTGTGGAATTGGCAAAGGATTGGAGAACTGATAAATATCTCCGAAAATTGGAAGCAATGATAGCCGTCGTGGATCGGCAGTATTCATTTGTTCTTACGGGCAATGGCGATGTGCTGGAGCCCCAGGATGGTATCATCGGCATTGGCTCCGGTGGAAATTTTGCTATGGCGGCGGCAAGAGCCCTCATTGACCAAGATTTATCGGCGGCAGAAATCGCGCTGAAATCCATGAAAATTGCAGCGAATTTATGCATATATACAAATGATTCTATAATTTTGGAGAAAATTGATATAAATGAACATTAATGAAAATAACAGCTCAAAAAAACAACGGAAAGACAGACATCGGATGACATCTCTCACTCCCCGCCAGATCGTTGCAGAATTGGACAGATTCATCATAGGGCACAGTGAAGCAAAGAAAGCGGTGGCCATTGCCCTTCGCAATCGCTGGAGACGGCAACAGGTTTCAAGCCCTCTACGGGAAGAAATACTACCGAAAAACATTCTCATGATTGGCCCAACTGGTGTAGGGAAAACAGAAATAGCTCGCAGGTTGTCTCGATTGGCGGACGCCCCCTTCATCAAGGTTGAAGCCACAAAATTTACGGAAGTCGGGTATGTGGGACGGGATGTGGAGCAAATTATTCGTGATTTGATAGAAATAGCCGTTTCTGAAACCAAGGAAAGGAATAGGCAATTGTTTCGGGAACAAGCTCTATCAAGAACCGAAACGAAAATTCTCGATATTTTGGTGGGTGAAAATGCCAGTGCTGAAACTCGAGAAAAATTCAAAACAATGCTGGACACAGGTCAGCTGGAAGACAGGGAGATCGAAATCGACGTTGCAGAACACGCAACTAATCGGTCATTCGATATCCCAGGCATGCCCGGATCCCAGATAGGCATGATGAGCCTATCTGATGTCATGAACAGCGCTCTAGGCATAAATAAAACTAAAAAATGTACAGTAGCCATAAAAGAAGCACGCTCTCTGATTGCAAAAGATGAAAGCGAAAAACTCATAGATCAGGATAAAACTGTACGAGATGCCATATTCGCAGTTGAACAAAATGGCATTGTTTTCATAGATGAAATCGATAAAATTTGCACGAAGCACTCCTCAAGAGGTAGCGCAGATGTTAGTCGCGAAGGAGTCCAGCGAGATTTGCTCCCTCTAATAGAGGGGTGTTCCGTCACCACCA